>DASXWB010000300.1:0-6683 GCA_036503915.1 Lacipirellulaceae bacterium
CACCGATCGATGGTTTGTATTGGGGGATGCATTTCGTTTTCCAGGGTGACGACATCCCCTCGTTGGCTCCATCGGACACGTTCCAAGTCGTGATCGACAACATGCGCTTTTGCAGCGACTTGGATTGCACGCCCTCGACAACCACACCAGGCGACCACAACAACGACGGGGTGGTGGACGCAGCCGACTATGTTGTGTGGCGCGCAAACAACTTCAACGGCCAGCAGGGATATGACGACTGGCGCACGAACTTCGGCAGCCCAGGGACCGGATCAGGATCCGGCGCAGCGGCGGTGCCCGAGCCGGCGTCCTTGCTGTTGGTAATGATTACGATGCTTGCCACGGGCCTGTTTCGTCGCCGCCGCGGTTAACAGACCTACGCGCTTCGCCGTTTCGTCGTTGAAGTGGCAAATAGCCGCCGAGCTACGCTTAGCGGATTCCGCGTTCGCGCAGCTCGCCGGCTGCTATAACCGCCGCGTAACAGAGCTGGGCGGCCGCAGCCTGATCCCTATGCTAGGATGGAGTAGTTCACTCATGCGCTCCATGGAAACAGGCTTCGAGGGGATTGATTTTCGTGCCGCCGCTTCCGCCGAGGATCGATTTTTACACCGCGGTGGGCGGCCGGCGGCTCGCGCTGCGGACCTGGGAAGCCAACCCGACGCCGAAAGCCCGACTTGTGTTTCTTCATGGAATCACCAGCCACGGCGGATGGTACGCGCGAAGCTGCGAGTCGCTCGCGCGGGCGGGCTTTGGCGTGCATTTCCTCGATCGCCGTGGCTCGGGGCTGAACGTCGAAGCGCCTGGCGACGTTGATCGTTGGACTACGTGGATCGACGACGTGGCCGCGTATTTGGAAGCGCTTCGCGGCCGTTTGCCGACGCTGCTGTGCGGCATCAGCTGGGGTGGCAAGCTGGCCGCGGCCGTGGCGCGGCGACACCCGGAGCTGGTTCAAGCGCTGGCGCTAATCTGCCCTGGGTTGTATTCGCCGCACGAGCCGGGCTTGCTCAAGCGCATGGCCCTGGCGGCGCCCGCGCCAGTTCGACGACAGAACCGCCGCGTGAAAATCCCGCTCGAGCGTCCGTCACTGTTTACCGATAGCGATGCGTGGCAGCAGTTCATCGCCCAGGATCCGCTCACGCTGCGGCGCGTCTCCTGGCGTTTTGCGCGCGAGGACCGGCATCTGACGCGCTATGCGCGCGGGGCCGCGCCGTATCTACACATGCCGCTGCTGCTGGTGCTCGCTGGGCGGGATCGCATCGTGGATAACACGCGCACCCGAGCGTTCTTCAATCGCACAGGCTCGCGTGTTCGCACTCTGATCGAGTATCCCAATGCGGCGCATACGCTCGAATTCGAGACGGAGCCAGAGCCGTACTTCGCCGATCTGGCGAGCTGGGCACAGTCGAACTCAGGGCGTTGAAGACGCTTGGCGTGCCTCCTCGACTATGCCTTTGCACCGGTGAGCGCTGCGACAACTCGCGAAAGCACGCGGTTTACGACGAACGCGACAACAAGCCCCGCGATGCCGAGGACGATCAGCGCGGCAGCCAAGATGCGGATCATGTCCAATGCGTTGCCAAGGAACAGCAACATGAGCGCGGCGAGCAGCGGTATCGCGACCGCCAGCACGACGATCCAGAGTAGGTGCCTTGGCACCGTTGTGAGCTCCTCCTGAGCCACACTTTCGAAGTCACGCGCGTTGCGCCACATGCCCGGGTAGAGCGCGCGCAGCACGACGAATTCCACACCACACAGCGAGTAGGCCAAGGCGATCAATCCGGACATGCAAAACGAGATTACGAAGTGGGCCGCCGGTTCCATGCCCAGACGCGGCAGAGTCTGATAATAGATTATGGCCGGGAAGAGAAAACCGCCGGGGAACCAACCGAGCGCGGTCAGCGCCGCGGTCCACAACGGGAGTCGCAGCGCCTTGCGACGGGCTGACTCGACATAACCGTCCGCGAGCGGTTCGGCGCTGGCCAGCGCATTCCAGCATTTCCACACCGGGCGCACTGCCAGGACGAATAGCGTGAGCGCAATCGGGTAGACGAGGGCGTTGTAGCCGATGATCAGTTGGGCAAACAGTCGCTTTTGTTCGGTCGTCAGCGCGTCGCCGATTTGCGTGGCGTTGTAAGCAATGTTGACCGCGCTGCCGGCGAGCTGCGGAAGCACGACCATCAGAATTAGCCAGAGAAAGGGGCGGCGCACCACGCCGGACAGCACTCTGGGCAAGCGCGGCAATTGCCGCTCGGCTTGTCGGAGCTGGCGGCAGCCATCGAGCTGCTTGGCCAGCTCGGCGCCGCTGGCGAAGCGGTCTTTGGGTTCCGGCTCCAGGCAGCGGCCGATCGAGCGCTCGAGCGTTTTGCGCGCGCCCGGCGGACCTGGCCGGCACACGGGCCGGGCTCGCCATCGCTCTTCGGACATTTTGCGCAGCGACTCAATGATGTCCGCTCCGCGCTTCGGCATGGGAAAGCACAAGCGTCCTTCGAGCAGCTGCTCAAGCACCAGGCCCAGTGAATAGAGATCCGAGCGACCAGTCACGGCATCATGGCCCGTCGGGTCGTCGGGATTGAACGCGTCGAGGTGCTCTGGGGCCATGTAGGCGAACGTGCCGCCGAACATCTCTTCGCCGCCGGCTTCGCTTCCCAGCGGCTGCGACGAGATGTTGAAATCGGCGAGCATCGGCCGCCCGTAAGAGTTGACCAGCACGTTCGCGGGCTTGATGTCGCGATGCAAGACGCCATGGCGATGGGCGAAATCGAGCGCCTCCGCGAGGCGGCCGCCGAACCAGGCCGTGGCTTCGACCGCATCCATGCGCGCCAAGGCTTCGCGATCGTGCAGTGCCGAGGGATCGAGCGCCGTGGGCAGGGACGTGGCCTGGTCGATGATCGCGAGCATCTGGGCGCCGGTCCACTCTTTCGGCACTTCATTCGGCTCTGGTTTGCCTTTCTCGCCTTTGCCGTGCAGTTTTGCGATGAGTTTTTCCAGCCCGATTCCGGGAACCAGCTGCATGCACAGCAGTCGCTGGTTGAAATCCTTGTCGACGGTCTCCGAAAAAACTTGGACGATGTGCTGATGCTCCAGGCGCGCCATCGTGCGGCCTTCGCTGCCCCGATTGGCCGAGATCTTCAGCGCCACCTGGCGGTCGAGCGAGATTTGCCGGGCCAGGTAGACATGGCCGAACGCGCCGCGGCCTAGCAGTTTGATGATTTCAAAGTCGTCGACTTTCGCGCCGGGCAGCAGCGCCATCGGGCGCTGTGTATCGCGCCCGGCGCGGCGGGCCCGTTCAGGAATTTCGATCGTCGGCGCGGCGTCGTACGTGCGCGCCGGCGGCGCGGCGGGAACGCGAAAGCTTGGCGCATCACCGGTGTCGGGTTCGGCCAGGACGACGTCTGAAATTTCGGTCGGCTCGCGCGGCGTAAACGACTGCGTTTCGGCCGCGGGTTCCGGATCGGTGAAGCCGCCCGGCGCGATTGGCCGCTTTGGATCGTCTTGTGAGGTCTCGTCCTGCGCCATAGCGGTATTGTAGCAGGCACACTCCGTGTGCCGCAGCACGTAGCAGGCACACTCCGTGTGCCGTCCGCCAGCATACAAGTTCGGCCGGATCTAAGTATCAGACGCCAATCGATGATCTGCTACGTCACACGGAGTGTGCCTGCTACTTTCGGCGGCGATCGAGTGCGGGGCGGCAATACTCGAGCAAGTCCAATTCGATCAGCTCCTCCTCCGCTTCGGCAAGCGATCCATCGGCGAGTGACTCCCTGACTTCGTCGAGCAACAACTCGGCGAACGATTCGCGTGCACGGTGCAAGAGCACGCGAACGGCGCCGGCATTGATCGTGTGGCCGAGATGCTTGCTAAGACCTTCCGCGAGCTCGGGCGAGCGCAGATCCGGATGGTCCACGCGGAAGCGCAGCGCCGTGAAATGCGACTTTCCACTTCGCCGTTGATCCTCTTCTAGTTTCTGCCAGCAGCGGGCCAAAAGCTCGTCGCGCCAGCTGGTGCGGAAAGCCGCATCATCGGTTCGCACCTCTTCGGCGCCCGCCGCCGGTTTGGCAACATCTGCGTTCATCGGCCCCTCGCGGAGGCGTTGCTTCTGCCGGCGCTGGTAGTCGACGATGAGCCGATAGACGACCGTTTTGACGAACGCGCGAAAGCGGCCTAGCCGTGGATCGGCATTGCCGAAGTCGCCGCGCACGAACTTCAGCGCGAACTCCTGAAATATTTCGTCGGCCGCGTCTTCGTCGCGCAAGGCCGCCAGGGCATAGCGCCGCACCGCTCCGCCGTAACGATCCAGCAATCGCTGCTGGGCCGTTCGCACGGAAGTGTGGTCGCCATGGGCGCGGCGAACCATCGACCAGGCGGTTTCCAGGCGGCTGAGGTGAGAGTCGTCGTCCATGGGATTTTCGAGCGACAGCAGGTCGCCGGCGATTTCGTCTTGCCTGACCATTGTATCGCCATTGGCGGACTGGCTCGCGGCCTCCGGAAACGCGGATTTTTCGCAGTTTTCGCGGGTTCCTGAAAAAATCCGCCGGCGGCTGTAACAGCCCGCCGAGCCGCCGTAAGAGAGGGTGAAACGGAGGACTTCCCCCCGTCGCGTTATCAAGAAAGCCCCAAACCACGCCATTCAGGAGAAACCCATGAAATCCTCGCTCACCAAGATGCTCGCCCTCACCGCCATTGCGGCAACCGCCTTGTCAGCCGGCAGCGCGTCGGCCTTCGGCGGCGGTTTCAAAGTCAGCTTCGGCGGCGGCCACGGCCGCGGCCACGTTTCGATTGGCCATCATGGCCATCACCACCACGGCCATCACCATCACAAGCATCATTACCATGCGCACGTGCGGAAGGTGTACGTGAAGCCAGTTTATGTCGCGCCGGTCGCGCCGTGCATTTACCCGCTGCATTCGTTCTGCTTCGTGTACCCGGGCGATACGTGGACGCTCCTTTCGCTGCGTGAATATGGCAAGCCGAATTTTGGCGCCACGATTGCCGCCTTCAACGGAATGTCTACCAGCCTGCGGCTGGCTGTTGGTCAGCAGCTTCGCCTGCCGGTGATTCACCCCAACGGATCGCTGACACCTTCCAGCGCACCGGCGCCCGCGCCCTTCGTTCTGCCCAGCCAGCCGATCATCGCCGGAGCGTTTCCGGTGCAGGGCTTGGCGCCGCAACAAGGCCAGCCGGTTCAGCTGCAAGGTCAGCCGATTGCGAACCAAGGGCTGCCGTTCAACCCGCAGAGTCAAATGAGCGCCCCGACCGGTCAGCCTATGCCGCAAGTCATGCAGATGAATGCCAATGGCGGATCGATTGGCCCGCAAGTTCCGTCGAGCGGTCCCGTCACCGGCCCGATGAGCACGCCCAATGCACGTCCATCAGTACCGGCGTCGCCCAGCGCGAATATCCGCGTCGCCTCCGAAGAGCGTCCGCTGGCGACCGTGGCCATCGGCAGCGTGCTCTCGCTCGACGGCCAGGCGCTGGGCGGCGAACGGGGAATCGTGCGGCTGCGAGTGAACGGCCTGGCTTTGCCGGTGGAAGTGCTCGAGTGGAGCGAGGAATCGGCCAAGATTCGCCTGCCCGAGCTTGACCTCGAAGGCCCGATGAAGGCCGAAATCGAAGTGCTGCGTGCCGACGGCAGCCTGGCCTCCAAGACCGCCATCGAACTCACAAGCGCCGCCACGCGGCTGGCGCTCGGCAACTAAGACTCGTGCAAACTCAATTCCTCACAAAGTGCGAAATGTAGCCTATGGAACAACCAACGACGAACCTCTAATTCTCCCTCTGCCTCCCGCTGCCAAACCGCCTGCCCGAGCTATCGCTTGGGCAGGCGGTATCTTTTTTGTAGCAGGCACACTCCGTGTGCCGTTGCCAAATCAGTTTGAGATCGCTTTTGATTTCTCAGCGGACGGCACACGGAGTGTGCCTGCTACTTCACGTTAGCTGATCGCAATCAACTCGTCTTGGATGGCGTTTAGCACGAGCAGGTCGATCACGCCGTTGTCGGCGGGATTCGTGTCGAACACCAGGTCGCGTCCCGCGCCACCCAGGATGATGTCGAACGCACCGTCGTCGCACACGGCGTCCGCCTGCAATAAGCCGTCCTCCTCGTCCATCAACTTCGCAACGCGGGTGTCGAAGTCGTCTTCAGGTTCAGTCGAGCCCCAAATGGCCATAATGTCATCCAGCGCCTCAATGTTGGTATCGTGGTCCGTCCTGCCGCCGATGAGGATGTCTTCACCGTTGCCACCGACGAGTAGGTCTTCATCATTGCTGCCAATCAGCAGATCGCGTCCCACGCCGCCTGTTACGATATCGTTTCCGGTGCCGCCAACGAGCGCATCGTTTCCGCCGCCGCCGAAGAGGTCGTCGTCACCGTCGCCACCCAGCAGCACGTCATCGCCCGCGCCGCCCCAGAGAATGTCGTTCCCGTTGCCGCCGATGAGAACGCTCCGGCCGCCGCCGCCGGCTAAGAAGTCGTTGCCGTCGCCGCCATTGATCGTGAGGGGCACCGTAATATTGGATCCGACGACTACAATATCGTGACCGGCGCCCAGAACGACTTTGATGCTACCTATGGCCAAGCCACTGAACACGACCGGCGTGCCGCCATTGGAGCTGACGCTGATGTTCCCGTTCGTCTGCGAAATCGTGACGATGTCGTTCGCCGGATTGGTGTCGATGACTGCGAG
>DASXWB010000301.1:0-4694 GCA_036503915.1 Lacipirellulaceae bacterium
GCCCGTGCATCCAGTGAGTTTCTGACGGACGGACGCCTCGCGATGAACGCGGTCAATAACAATGGACTACAAGGGAAAGCCCACGGAACGTCGCCGGCAGGGGCGATGTGGCTTACCGACGGCGTCGACACGGCGCCTGAGTTCGATATCGATTTGGGAGCGCTCCATACCGTGGATCAGTTGCGGGTTTGGAACTACAACGAGAACGCCAACCCGACCTGTTGCCTCGATCGAGGCGTGAAAACTGCCGACATCTACGTGGCAGGTGCCGACGGTGTGTTCGGTGCCACACCGGTCATCAGTGGCCAGGCATTCGCGCGCGCGCCCGGCGTTACGGAAGATTTTTCCGAAGTGATTTCGCTCGGTGGGGTCGAGGCACGATATATCAAAATCGATATCAGCGAAAATCACGGCGATCCCAGTTTTACCGGATTGAGCGAACTGAAAGTCACTGGGTCGGTGGTTGCCGAATTGGCGCCGATTCCGGCGACCGTGTCGCAGGTGTCCAGTGAACTCGCTGGCTTCAATCGGGGCGGGGCGCATGTCGTCGATGGTTCCGGGCTGCTCTATGCGGATGCCCACAGCGTAGTGCCCGACGGTACGATGTGGCTCAGCGGAGGCACATTTGGCGCGCAATTTGACGTCGAGCCGGAAATTACGTTCGATCTTGGCTCTGAGAAGGACATCGATCGGATGAAGATCTGGAACTACGCCGAGTATCGCCCTGACCTGCCCGATCGTTTGGAAGAGTTGCTCGGCCGTGGCGTGAACGAGATGGATATCCTCATTGCTGGTGAAGACGGCGTGTTTACAACCCTGATGCACGGAATCGAGTTAATGCGTGCGCCGGAGGGCGGCAACACGATGGACTTCAGCGAAACGATCGATTTTGGTGGCGTCAACGCCCGTTACGTAAAGTTGGACATACTTTCCAATCACAACGGTCGCGACTTTACGGACCCATTTGGAGATGACGGACTGCAGAACTTCGCGGGCCTCAGTGAGGTACAATTCTTCGCTACCATCGCGCTGGCTGGCGATTACAACAACGATGGCGCGGTGGACGACGACGACTACACGGTTTGGAGAAGCAGCTTCGGTTCGACGTCGAATCTGGATGCCGATGGCAACAACAACGGTGCGATCGACGCGGCCGACTACGTGGTCTGGAGAAAAAACGTTGGCAACACCGCCGCTGCGGGTCAGGCCGCGGCGATTCCTGAACCGGGAACTATGTCGTTGTGCCTGCTGCTGTCTGTCTTGCCTGGCGTGGGCGTGTTGCGTCGCTTCCGACTGCGATAGTAGTCCGACTGATTCGATACCCTACCGAATTCCGCCGGGCGTGGTCAAACCGTGCATGCCGTTAACCGTTAACGGCCGCTGGTCCGTGCTGGATGGGGCGTGGCAACGGACACCACTTACACTTCCCGGCATTGAGCTAGCGGTGCCTGGCGATTTCGTATCCGCCAGGACCTCTACGGCCGCCGATTCCTTGTCCACTCGGGCAGCAGCGGCAAAGCGCTCATGCAGGTCATATTCGCTCCGTGCCACACCAACGAGCAGAAGCAGGTCGTCCGACGAAGTGGCAGGCGTCGCGTTTTTGGGCGTGGTATAGGCCTTCGACAACAAAGGGCTCCACTCTGTGTCGGTCCCGTATGCACTCCAAGCGGCGAACGCCAGCGCGACGCTGTCCTTGTCCGCCCTGGCGCTTGGAACAGCAGGCGGAGCGGACTCGGGGAAATCTTCTTGGAGCGCATCGGACGTTGGGAGTGCCGCCGACAAAGCAACGGCGCCCAGGTTCTTGCGCCAGATTACGTAGTCGGCCGCGTCGACTTTGCCGTCGCCATTGCCGTCCGACTCGGTAAATGGCGCGATGATCATCCCGTACTGACTTTTCCACTTGACGTAGTCATCTTGATCAACGACGCGATTAACGTCGTAATCGCCCGCGATCGGCTCAAGCTCGCCGCCGGCGCCCGGCGAACCGCCGACCAACAGACTTGCCCGCCAACTAGCCGAGTTGTCGTACGGATCGCCGGCGACCCCGGCCGGATCGGCCGAATCCATGTTGAACGGACCAATGTACTCGAGCGAATGGCCATCGCCGTCCGGCAAGCTCGGCCAGCCGGAAATATTGCTATCGCCGTACGTGAAATGCTGGACCAGCTCCCCAAGCGGTCCGAGCAGAGCGATCAGCTCCCCTTCATTGGCCAAGGTGCCGTCAAACACGCCGGGCGCGATGTTGGTTATCCCCGGATACGCGGCCGAGAAGGCCGCGTGGTCCTTGACAACGACAATCCGCTCTCTGGGGCCGAGTGTGCCGCTGTTGAACGTATATCCGCCTGCCGAGAACTCCGTCAGCTTCACGCCCGTCAGGTCGATCGTCGACGTGCCCGTGTTGAGCAACTCAAAATACTCATTGTCGTCGGTCGACCCGGGCGGATTGTACATCAGCTCGACAATTCGCAGTGGATAACGGTCGGTGCCTGTGCTGGTGCTCGTGATGGTGATGGTGTCACTGGCAACTAAATTACCCCGATAATCAACGGCCTCGAGAGTCAATGCGTTTGCGCCGAATACCAGGGGCACAGTCGTCGTCCAACTGTTGTCGTCGACCCACTGGACATCGAGTGGTTGTTCTCGGCCGGCGATGTAAATCTCTCGAACATTCACCCAGCCATCGCCCGAGAGCGTTGCGACCGGCTCGTTAACCGTGAAATCGGCACCTCCGTTCGTAGTGATTGCGAAGGCAATCGGTGGGATGGCGCTATTGATTTGGGCTCGCACATTGCTCGCCCGCAATCCAATATCCGCGAGCCACGCGGACCAATTCTGGTTGGGAAGCAGTGATCTGTAATGGTTGGTCCAATACTGCATGTAGCTTGTGGTGTAGGTGTAGGTGACAATGTCATGCACATGGCCGTAGTAGACATGACGATTGCCCGGAGCGGCATTCAAGAGCTTCTGCAAGTCGCCTGAGGCGACAATCGGTGCTGTCGAGCTGAAAAAGGCATCGAGATCGTGCAGGAAATACAATACCCGATTATCTTCGGGCCGCACGTAGAACTGCGCGTTGTGTTGGGCGCCGGCGCTGTAATTGTCGCCAAAACCTGATGAAGAAGCAAATGCCATGGCGCGCAGATATTGGTCAACGTCCATCACATCGCCAATTTGGTTGTTAAAAGCCGCGCCGCTAAGGCCCATGATCTTCGCCCATTCGATGATCCGATGGTAGTCGTCGGCGCTGCGGTTATTCTTATTCAGGAATATCCAGCGATAGTCCTCCGCAGAGTCGCCTAAGTCAGTGATTCCCGTGCCGACGACATTGTCGGGTTGTGGGAGTTTGTTGCCTTGAGCATTCGCCTGCGTCGGATAATATACCAATTCGTATTCGAACAATTGTCCGTCGCTACCGTTTTCGAATTGTGAATCGAGGAACAGATCGCTGTATCGAGCCATCTGCATTTCGGCACCGCCAGTATGCGCCGCCTGCGGAGTGATGATGTTGACCAGGTCGTTGTATTCGGATGGCAATCCGCCCGCGTGGCTCGCCGCGGTGTGCAGAAGTAATTCGCGCTGCCCGAAGCCGGTGCTATCGGAACGATCGAGCTTCATTCCCTCATGCACTCCGCGAAATAGTTGATCGGCATTGAAATGGACGCTAAAGGACACGCGGGCTGTAACCGGACGGGCGCGCTCACTGCCGCTGAGTTGCACGCCCGCGTCGTAAAATATCTCGTGCTCGTTGTAGATTAGCGTCGCGCCGATCTCGTCATTGCTCATCAGGTTGATCGTCGCATGCATGTAGTTTGCATCCGCAGGCGTGAGAATGATCCGCAGGTTGTTGATGCCGGTGTTCGATGCTTCGCCGCCGTCGACTTTGAACAGCGCGCGCGAATCGCGGCCCGCCCTGGGGAACGTCGACGTGGCACCTAAGGCATCAGTCCCTTCGACGTAGAACTGCACGATTGTCTTCGCCACATGGCCGGGAATCACGCCGGCATACAACCCGTCGGAACCCTGCTCCATTGCCACGCTCTGCCACGTGCCGCCATTGACCGCGTACCAAAGCCGCATCGAAGCCACGCCGTCTGGATCGTCCGCAAATGTCTTAACGACAACCGGCTGGCCGGGACTTGGAACCGCGGGACCATGAATAAACCCGCGATAGGTGGGACCGAGGTTTGATTCGTAGACCGAGTTTTGCCCGCCCGGCGTGCCAAAATCGGCGCCGCGCGCGATGGGCGTCGTTCGCGCAAGCCGGTTGAAGTAGAGCCGCGTATTGAGCAGGTTGGTTCCGCTCATCCACTTGGCGCGGAACGAAATCTCGTATTCTCGCCCGTTTTGGATCGTGCGCCCCGCGGCAAGTGTGGTTTCCGCGTGATTGTGCATGTGTTCCGTCGGACCGGTCGCGACCAGGCGCAAGACCTGATTGGTCGGGTCGTCCGCATCGACGATCACCTCGCTGTGACGATGGTTCCCGATGATGCGCCAGCCGCTTGCCGGACCGCCAACATTGTCGGATTCGAAGGAACCGTTGAGGAGTAGTTGGAATTGACTGGCAGTTCCGGGGGATTCGAGAACGCTGATGTCGTCGAGCAACACCTCGCCGCTGTCGAGTAAGCCAAGAATAAACTCGTGCCATGCTCCGTCCGGCCCCACTGTGCTGGCTTCCGCGATGCCACGATAGGTAT
>DASXWB010000302.1:0-9000 GCA_036503915.1 Lacipirellulaceae bacterium
CCTCTGGTGGTGAGGCAGATCACGGCTTCGTCAATAACGGCGGCACCGCCGTGATTTCGGCCGATATCCCAGATATACAGGACGTCTTCGTCGGCAGCGGCGCGGGGACGTCTGGAACATTGAATCAGACAGGTGGCACGATCCACGGCGGCGCGGGTGCCCAGAACGGCTGGACGTTCGTCGGGCAGAACGGCGGCACGGGCACGTATAACCTGAGCGGCGGCACGTCGGACAACGAGCGATTGTACATCGGCCGTTTGGGCGGTACTGGCACCGCAACTATCTCCGGTACCGGACTGGTGCAGTGGGCAACGAATCCCGGCGCCGGTGAATTCGTCGTCGGTATTGATGCCGGCTCGATGGGTACCGCAACTATGTCTGGGACTGGTGCTGTTAACACTGGCTTAGTGCTGTTTGGCGTTGGCGGTGCAATAGGCAATCTCACGATGTCCGATGACAGTTCGATAACGTCCAGCGGAAACGTGGAGTTTCAAAACTCAGTCGTGACGGTCACGGGCAATGCGTCGATTGACGCGGGAAATGAGATCTGGATTGGGCAGGCCGGCGGCAATTCGGCGACACTCAACCAGGACTCCGGCACCGTCGAGGCCGACACATGGATCGCCATCGGCCGCGACAGCGCTACCGGCGTGGTTAACCTCTCCGGCACCGCAACGCTGCGCAAGATTAACAACGGCAGCGATAATTCGGACGGGTCCTTTATCGTCCTTGGTGGCATCGGCACGGGCGGGAGCGGAACGCTGAACATTTCGGAAAACGCGGTGGTGCAAAGCGACACGGGCATGGTGTTGAACGAAACCGCCGGTCAGGCCGGCATCGTGAATCAATCTGGCGGCACGGTCACACTGCATGATTTTACCCCGCAAGATTTTCAGCCTACCTATGGTGCATCGCTGAACATCGACCCGAACGGCCACGGCCAAGGCGAGTACCACCTCAGCGGCGGTACGCTGAACGCTGAAACTGTCCAAGTCGGCGGCGGCGTGTTTGACATGTCCGGCGGCGTGTTCAGCGCCACCAATTTCATGGGCGACCTGACGCAAGGCGGCGGCACGCTTTCGCCAGGCGCATCGCCCGGCACGATGACCGTAACCGGCGACTACTCGCTCGATTCGGGTGACCTGTTCATCGAGCTCGACGGCCTTGCAGCCGGTACGGAGTACGACCAGTTGATCGTCACCGGCGACGTGAGCCTAGCTGGCGACCTGACGCTTGACGTCGGCTTCTCGCCCAGCCTCGGCGACATGTTCACGATCATCGACAACCAGGGTGCCAACGCAATCAGCGGCATGTTCGCCCAGGGTTCGTCGATCAGCGCCGGCGGGTTCCTCTTCGGCATCAATTACGGCGGAGGCGATGGCAACGACGTGGTGCTCACGGTCGTTCCCGAGCCGAGCACCGCACTGCTCAGCCTCGTGATGACGGGACTGATCGCCGTTGCCGTACAACGGCGCCAGCGGCACCGCACTGCTTGACGCTTACTGCGAAGTGTTGACTGTTACAAATCCAAGACCGCCGTCCAGTCGGACGGCGGTTTTTTATTGTTAGCCCGTTGGTTTGCCGGGACGGGCTGATGTGAGTCCTGTCGGACGCTGAATCTTCGGACGGCCATATCTCTAAACTCGCTCCGTCAATCATCGTGCGATCATACGTCAAAAGCGGAGCTTGTCAGCACGGCGGAACCGTGATTTCCAGCGACGTGCACCGGCAGAGATGAGCGATGCGACCGTGCGCGAGCTGCTAAGAGCTGGTCTTTGCAAAGGAGCGGCTTTACGGGGCGCCGTTTCCGTCCTTGCCGGCGGAAGCCATCTCGCGCATGGCCGCTTTCCGGCTCAGTTTCACGCGGTCTTGCTCGTCGACGGCGATGACTTTGACCATCATCGCGTCGCCCACGCGGCAGATGTCCGAGACGCTGGAGACGTACTCGTCGGCCAGCTCGCTGATGTGGCACAGGCCGTCCTTGCCGGGCAGAATTTCCACAAACGCGCCAAAGTCCTTGACGCTCGTGACCGTGCCTTCGTAGATGCGGCCGACCTGCACCGACGCGGTCATCGCCTCGACCCGGCCCAGGGCTTGCTTAACTGAGGACTCGTCGGCGCCGGCAATCGTCACCGTGCCATCCTCCTCGACGTCGATCGTGACAGCGCAGTCTTCCTGCAGACCGCGGATGTTCTTGCCGCCGGGGCCGATCAACAGGCCGATCTTCTCGGGGTCGATCTTCGTGCGAGCCAGCCGCGGCGCGGTCGGCGAGGTGTTCGGCCGCGGACGCGGAATGGCCGAGAGCATCGACCGCAGGATTTCGATCCGCGCTTCGCGCGATTGCTTGAGCGTGGCACGCACGATCTCGTCGCTGATGCCCTTGGTTTTGAGATCCAGCTGAATCCCCGTGATTCCGTTCTGAGTTCCCGCGATCTTGAAGTCCATGTCGCCGTAGTGGTCCTCGTCGCCGATGATGTCGGTGAGCAAGGTCCAGTCGTTGCCCTCCTTCACCAGTCCCGTCGAGATGCCGGCGACCGGATTGGTGATCGGCACGCCGGCCGCCATCAATCCCAGCGTCGCGGCGCAGACGCTGGCCATCGAGCTGGAACCGTTCGATTCCAGGATGTCGGAAATTACACGGATCGTGTACGGGAATTCATCGTGGTCCGGCAGCACAGGATTGACGCTGCGCTCGGCCAGCATGCCGTGTCCGATTTCGCGCCGGCCGGGTCCGCGGATGGGTCGCACTTCGCCCACGGAGAACGGCGGGAAGTTGTAATCCAGCATGAACCGCTTGGAGTACTCCTCGAACAGTCCGTCGACGCGCTGCTCATCGCGTCCGGTGCCCAGCGTCACCGTGACCAGCGCCTGCGTCTCGCCGCGCTGGAACAATGCCGAACCGTGAACGCGCGGCAACACGTCGATCTCGCAATGAATCGGCCGCAGCGATTTGGTGTCGCGCCCGTCCGGCCGCGTGCCACTGAGAATGAGGTCGCGCACGGCGCGCTCCTCTAACGTATGCCACGCCTTTTGGAACGACTCCAAAAGCGGGCCGCCGTCGGAAGACGGTTCCGGAATGATATCGAGCAGCGCCTGGCCTTTGACCTCGGCGACTGCCTCGGCGCGGGCCTGCTTGCCTTCGGTTCGCTTGGCTTCCTTGAGCCGGTCGTAAAAGCCGTGCCGCAGGCGCTCCAATACGCCGTCGTTCGGCGGCGGCACGAAGTCCATCTTCTGAGGTCGAACCTTGCTGATCAAATCCTCCTGCAGGTCGCAAAGGTCGCGCACATATTTATGCGCCTCGTCGAGCGCGGCGGCCATTTGCTCTTCCGGCAACTCGCGCGCGAACCCCTCGATCATGAGGATGGCCTCGCGGTTGCCCGAGACGATCAAGTCCAGCTCGCTCACCTCCAGTTCATCATGCGTTGGAAAGGGCACGAAGCGCCCGTCGACAAGCCCCATGCGCACGGCGGCCAGCGGCCCCTGAAACGGCAGCGGCGAGATGCCCAGGGCTGCGCACGCGCCGTTCATCGCCAGCACGTCCCCGTCGGTCTGGCGATCGCTGGAGAGCACGAAGTTGAGAACCTGCACCTCGTCGTTGTAGCCGTCGGGAAACATCGGCCGGATCGGCCGGTCGATGAGCCGCGACGTGAGCGTTTCCTTGGTGGTGGGCCGACCTTCGCGCTTGAGAAAGCCGCCGGGGAACTTGCCGGCCGCGGCATGACGCTCCCGATAGTCGCACGTCAGCGGAAAATAGTCCAACCCGGCTCGCGGCGGCCCGCTGGCGACCGCACTCAGCGTCACCGTATCGCCATATTGCACGGTGCAACAGCCGGCCGCCTGTTTTGCCAATACTCCTGTTTCAACGCGAAATATGCCTTTGCCAATTTGCCGTTCAACTCGAATTCGATTTGACATTCTCTTCCTTCAGTTCTAGATAATTCGTCCGGCAGGAATTGGCGCCGGCCGTGTAAGGCGGCGCGAATGAAGGATGAGCGATAAAAGATGAGACAGGACGGAGCGCGCTTTGCCCCGTTTCTCTGATCTTTCGTCCGCATCCAATTCGACGCGAAGTGCGCTAGAGCGCCCGGACAGAAGAGCTATCGTGGAGTGGAGCAGTGGAGCAGTGGAGCAGTGGAGTAGCATGCAGGGCGAGCTACTCCACTACTCCTCTACTCCACTTCTCCGCTGCTCTACTTCTCCCGCTCTTGCAGTTTCAAAACCGTCGGGGACTGTCCTAATTTTTCCGAGTCTTCGAGGAAAAATGGGACTGTCCCCTTCTCGGAATACGGTTTTGAAACTGCTTCTACTTGCGAATTTCCAGACGGCGCAACAGATCGAGATACAACTTCGGGTCGATCCGCTTGACGTAATCCAACAACCGCCGCCGCCGGCTGACCATCCCCAAGAGGCCCCGCCGGCTGGCGAAGTCCTTGGAATGCAACTGCAAGTGCTCGGTCATCTGGGCAATGCGGCTGGTGAGCAGCGCAATTTGGACCTCCGGCGAACCCGAATCGGATTCCCCACGTCCAAATTCACCTTTCAGTTGTTGTTTTCGTTCTCTCGTTAATGGCATAGCGGTTCCCGCGTGTACATCGTAGGCGAGACTTACGTCCAACCCACACTCTCTTTTCTGGTGCGCTGCACTCCGTGCCCGGCCGCCGCGGCGGCCGACGGGCCTTTCGTCAAAGCCGACACCAACTCCTTCCAAACCTGTTTACTTCCAACACCTTGTGACAACTGGTCGCTGCTTAATCCACTAAGTTTACGGATCGGGCGTCCGAACGCAACCGCAAATCTGCCGCCACAATCTCCTTTCGGATCCTCCCCCTTCACCAGGATTATGCAGACACTGGCACATTAGCCGCATAGACCAATGCAGGGCCGTTCACGGCCCTTTCCGCGCAGCGGTATTAGGCGCGCCGTTGACGGCGGGTCGTGGATTGCCAACCACAGTAAACCTCAAGCCCCATTCATGGGGCTTCTCTCTCATGGGGCTTAAGCCGCTTCGGCGAGAAGCCCTGTAAACAGGGCAAACGGTTCCGGCTGATCGCTGAAAGCTGACGGCTGAGAGCTTCCCGCTTACTCGCGTGTGCCACTGCTGGCTTGTCCAGCAGTGCAGTACGCTCCGGTGCCACTCGCCGCGGCGAGTGCGTTTGGTGATCGAAAGTTTGCACGCAATGCCTTAGAGCAGTCCGACCGAACCCGGAATTGGAAGGGCGAAGCTCCTGCTGAGCCGATGAATTGCCCGCGTTTTCGATCGGCGGGAGCCTCGCCCTCCCGTTTTGTTAGGACGCTCTGAATTCAGTGATCCAACACTCGAAGCCACCGGCTGCCGCTCGGGTGCCACTGCTGGCTTGTCCAGCAGTGCAGAATGTGGGAGGCGTCTCCGACGCCGACGGCCGCAGCGAGCGATGACTATTTGAGCGTCGAATCAAACACGCGGACCTTCTTCCACAATCCCTTACACTCTTCAACGAACTTCACGTGCCGGGGATGCGTCTGGTAAACGTCCTGGTGCCTGGCCGTTTCAAAAACCAGGTGCAGGGCCACATCGTAATCGCGATCATTGACTTCGCGAGCGTACTGGGGCGCATTGACGCCCACCCCGAAATAAAGAATGCCTTCGTGCCCGTCGAGGTACTTCTTGCACCCTTCTACGAGCTTCGACCGATTGGCGTCGCTGGGTTCCGCGAGCGTGAAAAACACAATATGCGCCAGCGGAGCCGATTTGCTGGTATCGGAGTAGGAATATTGACGCTCGACAGCCATGCGATGTTAGTCCTGAATACAGAATGGGGCGATTTCAAGGCGGAGGCAGCCCGCCTTCTCGCGTCCTAGCTTGAGCAAACCATGACAATGGCCCCCTGCGAATTTATCTTAGGTGCCACTGGCTCCGCCGTGTCTATTCGCGGCCTTCTCAGATTCTTGATCGAGGAACCTTGAAACTCGGTCGCGTGCTATTTCGGATTGACGGACCGGCGTGGCTGCCATTGCGGTTGCCGCCCTACTAATGCGATGCTCTTGCCCTGCAAGATTCTCGGTGAAAACAACAAGCGATTTTTGAAGATCGTTTAGCGTATCGTCTTCTGCCGCTGCCTCCACACTTGACGCTTGCCAAATCCACGGAACGTACAATTCCCTTGGAGTATCAGGGCGAGGTTCGCTGGCAATTTGAATGTCGGCCGCAAAATTTGCGGCACTCTGCACACGGTCTCCCAGCGGGCGAAGATTCCACTTTTCCGTCAAATACTTAAGCACACTTGTGTGGTCAAAAATAGTCGTTACTAGTTGTGGCTCGATCCAAGGTGAGCAAATTACCGCCGGTACGCGAACGCCATAGCTATCAAATGTGAACTCAGTATTGAGACCATCGCCGGGCGGAATAGCCGGTGGGGGCGGTACATGATCGTAGAATCCGCCGTGTTCATCATATAGCACAATGAAAAGCGTTGATTTCCAAAGCTCGTCGTTCTTGCGCATTGCATTATAAATATGAGCGATCAACCGTTGTGCTCGTTCATTTGAATGTGTTGGATGATCATCGTTTGGTAAGACTTCGAGGTATCGTGGTTCGATAAACACGAACTGCGGGAAGGTGCTTTCGTCTTCCTCTGTGTCCGCAAAAAAATTGTGCATCGGTCGATAGCGCGAGTTATTGTGTGTTGATGTGATTTGCCTCACCAACATGAGCGATTGCGGTACGTCGCCAAAATAGACTCGCCAATAAATCTTGCGTTCGTTTAACCGGTCAAAAATAGATTCCTGGGTGTAACAAAGGTAATGCTTCACGTCGGATAGGTGCGTGGCCATTTCTACGATGCCATTGGACGTACCGCTGAGAAGAAAAAAGCGGTTCGTGCATGTGGGGCCTGGCACCGAAGAAAACCAATGATCACAAATTGCGAAATTCTCGGCTAGAGTGTGCAGTGCGCGCAAAGATCCTTTTTCGAAGTAGCTCATTATCTTGAGCCGATCTTCGTAATCGGTGTTCTGATATCTATTCGCATAGTCTGAAACAAAGCCGCCATGATTGTTTTCAAGTTGACGCATGACGTGCTCATGCTCGTGCATCGGGTCATGTTTTGTGATAATTTCTGTGGCCGGTGCTTGTACGTATTCATTGTCCTCAGCGTCATAATTTCGCATTAAATTATCTGGATCGATTCCTTCAAGCGCCCGATAGACAGACTTGAAGCAACCTAGCATCTGGTCGAAGGAGTGATTCTCCAGCATCAACACGACGACGTGCTTGATGGGATCGCGGTCGATTAGTCGCGTCATGTAGGATAAGGAATCCGGTGGAGGAATCGGTGCCTGGAACCTTTGCCGTTCTCTCTCAACAACTTACTACTGTACTCCGCGAATAGTCTTCAGCCGCGCCGAGCGTTATGGAGCTGCTCATTTCGATAAAGCATTGCTGTCCACTCTTCTTCGCCGCTGGATAGCATTTCCATTGGAGTCCGAAGCTTCAACTTGTAGTGCGTTGGGCTCTGGCGAGCAAAAGAAACTTCGATCTTGTTGCCAGCCGCGGCGGCGACCTGCATAGCATCCAATACCGCTTCGCCTGTTTCGCCCGTCGCCCTAGCACCGATGACTATCCGGTCAACGCAACCCGGGTATTGCTTCGGACCGGCCCGATCAACAGTTCGCCACTCTTTTTCGTAGCTCCAATGCGATGCCTTCGTCAATCCAAGCTTCACGAATGTGCCAGCGCTGCCGCGAACATACTCCCAGGCGTCAAGCAATGGCACGACTTCAGAATATTCCACCGGTCGAAATATTTTGCCGGTAATCCGATCCGGTCGAATGCCGATGCAGACGCCAGTGTGTTGCGCCGCGTAGTGCGTCCACATAAGTATGTCGTCACAAATCTCCGAGAAGCAGCATACGCCATGGTCGAATCGCGCGACGGTTGGCATTGGCCGGCCCTTTGAAATCGACGCAGCGCCGGTCAACTCTCGCTTCAGATCTGTAAACCGTGCCTTCCGCTGTGCAACTGAATCGTTCGGAAACTCACGCGCACACAACTCGCGGCAATACAGGTCGATCTCCTCCGGTGTCGATGGAATTCGTTCGCGCCAGCGGAACTCGAATGGGTCGTTTAGCTGCTTTACTGTCGAAAAGTACAACTCGCCGTTGACTATCATGCGACGCGCGTAGTCGCCCCACTCGCGATATTTCCACAAACGTTCCGGCAGCCTTACATCCATCGTCTGAGTATATCGTCTTCGCCACGCTATTCTGGGCGCACAAGTCAAGAAACTCGTTGAGTTCGTAGGATTGGTTCGCCGTGGAATGGAAACCCATCGATTGGCGTGAAGTTAATGGATTTTCGCAGACGACCAATTCCGTCCTACGATTCTGCGCGCGTCAGCCATTCTCCAAAACGCGTTGGGCCGAGGCGGGGTTCGGGCCGGGGGATGAGAGCACGGAGCGGGGAACTTGGAGCGAGGAGCGAGAAACCGCAGCCAGAAATTGTCGGACTAGGCCGTCCATGCGGATCGCTTTCGGGCCCCGATGTCGATCGTTGTGCCCCAGCGTCGTACTCGTCCTCGAATAGCCATCGGCCGTCCGCCCTCAGCTCTCAGCTCTCAGCTCTCAGCTCTCAGCTCTCAGCTCTCAGCTCTCACCTCTCACGCCACCGCGACGATCGCGCCCAGCCCCAGCGCCACCAGCGCCGTGGCGATCAGCAGAGTGCGGAGGCTGAAGCGCAAGTGGAGCCAAGGTGCGGCCGCAGTGCCAAGGCCGATTAGCAGCGGAAACCACATCGGCATGACGCCCCAATGTCCCGTCGGCCTGCTGCTCGTCGCAAACCAAAAGTACGGTTCCCGGATATCCGGCGCGAGTCCAGCGCCGCTCGCCGGGAACGTTTGACTGCGCCGGCCCTCACTCCCTTTTGCGCCCTGCCAGCCCACCGCGATACATCCGCGTAATAACGTGACATCGTAACGAATGCCACCGATTCGCGCGTACCCTACGTCGCACCACCAGAAACTCCGC
>DASXWB010000303.1:0-11501 GCA_036503915.1 Lacipirellulaceae bacterium
GGCGGTTGCTCGCTTGAAGAAATCTGGAAGCGGCTGGGCCGCAGATGAAATGGACCGTCCTTTATCGCCAGTCGGCTCAGGACCAACTGGCAGACATCTGGCTCAAAGCGCCGAATCAGCAGACCGTTGCGGACGCAGCCGACGAAATTGACCGCTTGCTCGCGAGTGATCCGCTGAATGCAGGCGAATCCCGCGGCGGCAACACGCGAATCATCGTCGAGCGGCCGCTGACTGTGCTGTTCGACCTCTTCCCCGATGATCGTCTTGTGGAAGTGTTTGCCGTCTCTTATTGGAGACGGCGCAAGCAATAAATACCGCGGCGACGCCACCCGTACGTGAGTCGTCTTTCAATGCCGAAAACCGAGCTACTGCCGCTACGGCACACCGGCCCGGCGCCGGGCTAAGCCGGCTGCCTGATACGTTAGTGCTCCATCTTCGGATCGGCGATGCCGATGACGCCGCAGCCGACGCGGGCTCCCGCGTTGCCTGAAGGCTGGCTCTTAAGATCATCCGGATCGGCGTGAATGATGACCGAGCGGCCGATGATTGAGTTGGGGCCGTTCAGCGCGATGAGTTTGTCGACGCGCTTGTAGGTTGCCGTGCCGCCCTCGGCCACCTCGATATTTCCTAAGTCGCCGACGTGACGCTTCTCATCGTCGGGGCCGGCGTGCGGCGCGCCGGTCGGATTAAAGTGAGCGCCGGCGCAGGTGCCGTCGGCCATCGAGCAGTCGCCGAACTCGTGGACGTGGAAGCCATGTTTGCCGGGTGCGAGGCCCTTGATCTCGGCGGTAATTTCGACGCCACTGCGCGTCTGCCGGAAGATGACTTTGCCGCTGACTTTGCTGTCGCCCAGCGGGTGTACGACGGCGATGGCTTTCGTAACTTGCGCGCTCGCAGAGGGTTGTGCGGCTTGAGCGCGGCCGGGCTGGGCTGTTTGTGCATTGGAACTTGTGCCGTAACTGATGACGGTTGCCGCCACAATTCCCAGACCAGTTGCCAGAGCGAGTTGCCAGGTTGCGGAGCGCATGGGAGTCCTCCTCAATAGCGAGTTGCCGATCGTTCGGGGCCGAGGGATGACGTGGTCTTATTTTAGGGCTGCAGCGGCGGTCGTCTAGGCACCGCAATTCGCGGCGGGGCGTGCCCGCGCAGAAGCCGGGGTCGAGGACGACACCCGGCTCGCCATCAGTCGACGTGGCTCGCGTTGAGTTGTTGCGTCGCTTATACTGAAAATTCACGAGGAATTCGCACACTCACAAATTATCGCCGGATGAACATCGCAACCCAAAATGCATCGTCGCCCGCAAACTCGCTTGCCCCCACGCGGAAATACGACCCGATGGCGCAACGCGAGCGCACGCCGGTTCGCGTTTTTACGCACTCATCGGAGGCCAACAAGGCGGTGGCCGGGCTCATCGCCGACCTGATTCGCCAGCGTGCTGCAGAAGGCCGGCAGTGTGTGCTCGGCCTGGCCACGGGCAGCACGCCGGTGGGCGTGTACAGCGAGCTGGTGCGATTGCACCGCGAGGAAGGACTGTCGCTGGCGAACGTCGTCACATTCAATCTCGACGAATACTACCCGATGCAGCCCGACGAGCTGCAAAGCTACGTCCGCTTCATGCGCGAGCACTTATTCGACCACGTCGACATCGCACCGGGCAACTGGCACGTGCCGGACGGCACGCTGCCCCTCGAGCAGGTGTTCGACTACTGCGGCTGGTACGAAGAGCAGGTCGCCAAGGCGGGCGGCATCGACCTGCAGGTTTTGGGCATTGGTCGCACGGGGCACGTCGGCTTCAACGAGCCGGGCTCTGGCCGCGAAAGCCGCACGCGGCTGATCACGCTCGACCGCGTGACACGGATGGACGCGGCCAGCGACTTCTTCGGGCAGGAGAATGTGCCGCGGCGCGCGATCACGATGGGCGTGGGCACGATCCTCGAAGCGCGGCAGATTATCATGCTGGCGTTCGGCGAGCATAAGTCTCAAATCGTGGCGAAAGCCGTCGAAGGCGAAGTCAGCGCGGCGATTGCGGCCAGCTTTTTGCAGGAGCATCCCAACGCGCAAGTCGTGCTCGATGAAGCGGCCGCCGATGCGCTCACGCGCTACAAGTCGCCGTGGGTCTTAGGTCCAGTCGAGTGGAATGAACAAAAGGTGCGCAAGGCCGTGATCTGGTTGGCGCGAAAGCTCGACAAGCCAATCCTCAAGCTCACCGAGGAAGATTACAACGAGGAGGGGCTGCAGGATTTGCTGGCCGAGCGCGGATCGGCCTACGACATCAACATCAAGGTGTTCCGGCACCTGCAATCGACGATCACTGGCTGGCCGGGCGGCAAGCCGGCGCACGCCAAGCAGCCGGGCGACCGCACGTTCGCTCACGACGACATTTACCCCAAGCGGGTGCTGGTGTTTTCGCCCCACCCGGATGATGACGTGATCTCGATGGGCGGCACGCTAATCCGCCTTGTGGAACAAGGCCATGAGGTGCACATCGCTTACCAGACGTCGGGCAACATCGCCGTCTTCGACGACGATGCGATTCGCTACGCCGAGTTCGTTACCGAATTCAACTCGCATTTCGACGTCTCGCCCAAGCGGGCCGCCGAGCTGGAAGCGCACGTTGAGCAGTTCCTCACCCACAAGAAGCCGGGGCAAGTCGATAGCCCCGAGGTGCAGATGATCAAGACGATCGTCCGCCGGGGCGAGGCGCGGGCGGCCGGCCGCTGCTGCGGCGTGCCCGGCGAGCGGCTGCATTTTATGGACATGCCGTTCTACGAGACGGGCCGCGTGAAGAAGAAGCCGCTCAGCGAAGAGGACATCGGCATGGTGGTGGATTTGCTACGCAAGATTCGCCCGCATCAAATCTACGCAGCGGGCGATCTATCGGACCCGCACGGCACACATCGCGTGTGCCTCAACGCGGTGCTCACGGCCTGCCAGCGCTGCCAGAACGAAGATTGGTACGCCGACTGCGAGGTGCGTCTCTACCGCGGCGCGTGGCACGAATGGGGGCCGCACGAAATCGAGGTGGCCGTGCCGCTGAGCCCCGCCGAGGTGGAACGCAAACGAAAGGCAATTTTCAAGCATCAATCGCAGAAGGACCGGGCCCTGTTTCCCGGCCCCGACATGCGGGAATTCTGGAAGCGGGCCGAAGACCGCAATCGCGATACGGCGCAGGTATACGACAAGCTGGGCCTGGCCGAGTACGAGGCCATCGAGGGCTTTGTCATCTGGCGCGGAGATTCCAAGGCATTGTGGTAACGCGTACCGAACCGTTACCAATTTCCACGGGAGGGTGCCATGTTGCGGGTGATCTGTGGGCGGTGGTGGGTGCTTTTGCTGCGTGGGATTGTTGCGATCCTGCTGGGCATTGCCATGATTGCCCAGCCTGCCATCACTCTAGTCGTACTGGCGTACTTGTTTGCCCTATTTACCGCGATCGATGGCGTCGCGGCCGTCATCATTGGCATTCGAGGCGAATCGGACGGCACCGTCTGGTGGACGATGGTAATACTCGGCGCGTTGGCGATTGCTGCCGGAATTACAGCCGCAGTGATGGCTCTTACCTGGCCGGGCCTTACGTTGGTCGTGCTGCTGTCCGTCGTCGCAGCCTCGGCCATCGTACGCGGTGTCTTCGAAATCGCTGCGGCAATTCGGCTTCGCAAAGAAATCGACGACGAATGGATTCTGGGTTTGTCAGGCTTGCTATCGATTCTTTTCGGCGGGCTCATATTGGCGCGCCCAGGTGCCGGCCTCTTGGCGATTGCCCTGTTGATCGGCGCCTACATGCTCGCGCTGGGGGTCATGGCCATTGCGTTGTCGCTTCGTTTGCGCCGCTTGGGTAACAAGCTTGAGACGGCTGCGCTTTGAGAATCGCGGCCTGAAAGGCCGCAATGTGATTGCCCAGGCCGAAGGCCTGGGTAATAAGTTGCAACAACATCGTTAAAGCCCTGAAAGGGCGAAATATGTCGCGCGCCTCTGGAACGATGTTTATCCCGCCCTTTCAGGGCTAACGGTTTGTGGTGCGGCCTTACCCAGGGCTACGCCTCGCCGAGGCGAGGCTGCGCCCTGGGCTATCGTATTGCGCCCTTGCAGGGCTTGGGATGCGGCGGCGCACGGTCTGGGGAGTGGCCGCGGGAGCTTTTGTGCCATCCTCCCACGCCGGCCACGAGACACTGATGCGGTAGTTCGACTCGTTGTAGTGCGGGTTGCATTGCGGCGCGTAAATCTTTACACCATCCATGCGAGTCTCGGACTTCGGCGAGCTCAGTCGAGCCGAGAGACTCGTCCACGTGGCAAACGGCTGGTCTTGCGTGTAAATCCAAACTTCCTCTTGGTTCCAGAATTGTTTTTTTCGGCGTGTCTGATTGTGCGGCGGCGAAGCCGGTGTATTGGCAGAAAATCACGCCGACGAGCGCAGCGGTCACGGAGTGGCGCATGGTCCTGCGCTTGGCGAATTCGAATCATCAGGTAATTGACCACCTACGATAACACGCGCAATTCGCGGAGCAAGAGCCGCTTCTTGCCGCGGACGAGCCAGCCAAGGATACTGGAATCATGCGCCTGTTTCGTGCGATGCGGTGTCGAATCTCAATAGCAAAGCGACGCTGCGCGCCGTGGTTTTTGCTCGTTGCAATGGCCGTTTCGGCCGCGTGCGGAGCGCCTCCGCAATTCAATCACGATATCCGACCCATTCTGGCCGACCGCTGCTTCGCGTGTCACGGGCCGGATTCTGGAACACGCAAAGCGGAACTGCGGCTCGATACGTTCGAAGGCGCCACGGATTGGGCTATTGTGCCGGGCGATGCCGAGTCGAGCGAAGTATCGGCGCGCGTCGCGAGCGATGATCCGGAATATCGCATGCCGCCTGCCGAATCCAAGAAGCCGCCGCTGACGCCACAGGAAGTGGCGCTGCTGCGCGAATGGATCGACGCGGGGGCGGAATACGAGCAGCACTGGTCTTACATTCCGCCGAAGCGGCCCACGGTGCCTGAGGTGCACGTAGCCGCGCCAGTCCGAGACGTGGATGCGAGTGATCGCCCCGGCGAATCTTCGATTGGAGGTACTCGCCTACGCGATTGGCCACGTAATCCGATTGATCAGTTTTTGCTTGCGAAAATGCAAGTACTGGGCGTCGAGCCCTCGCCGGAGGCCAATCGGGCGACGCTCGTGCGACGACTGTATTTCGACCTCACCGGCATGCCGCCGACGACTGAGGAGATTGATGAATTCTTGAAGGATGATGGGACAGATGCTTACGAGCGTCTGGTCGACAAGCTGCTCGCGTCGCCGGCGTTTGGCGAGCGGATGGCCACGTGGTGGTTCGACCTTGTGCGGTTCGCCAACACCGTGGGCTACCACGGCGATCAGGAGCATCGCATCACGCCGTATCGCGATTATGTGATCAAGTCGTTCAACGACAACTTGCCGTTCGACCAATTTACGATCGAGCAGCTTGCCGGCGATTTGCTTCCGAATCCGACGATGTGGCAGCGCGTCGCCACCGGCTACAACCGCATTTTGCAAACGACGCACGAAGGCGGGGCGCAGGACGGCGAGTATCGGGCCAAGTACCTGGCCGACCGCGTGCGGAATTTTTCCGAGGCGTGGCTCGCCGCGTCGATGGGCTGCGCCGAATGCCACGATCACAAGTTCGACCCGTACACTCAGGAAGACTTTTACAGCCTGGCGGCGTTCTTTGCTGACGTCGATTGGTCAGGCCATTACAAGGGGCTCGCCGTCGACGTAACGCCCACGCAGCGCCCGCCGGAGATGCTGGCGTGGACGCTGCCCGTTTACGAGCGCATCGAGAAGCTCGATGCGCGGATCGCGAAGCTGGACAAGTCGCTTGCCGGACCACTGAAAAAAGGCTGGGAGCAGCGTCGCGACAAGTTGATTGAACTCAAGCGCCGGCGGCTGGAGCTGGAAGCACAGTTCGTGCCGACGATGATCACCAAAGCGGTCGAACCGCGTGAGATCCGCGTCCTGCCACGAGGCAATTGGATGGACAAATCCGGAAAAGTCGTTCAGCCGCGTGTGCCGCAATTCATGCAGCAGATGGAAGCGAACGGACGGCGGGCCACGCGGCTCGAGCTGGCCCGATGGCTCGTGGCGCGCGAAAATCCGTTAACGGCGCGGGTCGTGGTGAACCGCTTATGGAAGCTGTACTTCGGCGTCGGCCTGTCGAAGGAGTTGATCGACCTGGGAACTCGCGGCGAGGTGCCGCCGAATCAGGAGCTTTTGGATTGGCTGGCCGTTGAGTTCATCGCACCCGCAAGCGACTCCCCGGGCTGGGACATGAAGCACATGATTCGCTTGATGGTGACGACATCGGCATACCGGCAGTCGTCGCTCCCGCGGGCGGAGCTTGACGCGCTGGACGCCGAGAACCGGCTGGTCGCGCGGCAATCGCGTTTTCGCCTGGAGGCGGAACAAATTCGCGATAGCGCGCTTGCCGTGAGCGGCCTGTTGGTGAGGCGGGTCGGCGGCGAGGTGGTGCGGCCCTATCAGCCGGCGAAATATTACTCGTCCCTTAATTTTCCGGAGCGCGACTACACGCCCTCCAGCGGCGACGACCAGTTTCGCCGCGCGGTATACGTCCATTGGCAGCGGCAGTTTTTGCATCCATGGCTTTTGGCGTTCGATGCACCGACGCGCGAAGAATGCACTGCCAGCCGGCCGGTCTCCAGCACGCCGGCGGCGGCGCTTGTTTTGTTGAACGATCCCTCGTTTGTCGAAGCGGCACGCGGACTTGCCAGCCGGATTCTCGGCTGCGAGCTGAAGGATGATGAGCAGCGAATCCGCTGGGCATGGCGCCAAGTGCTCGGTCGCGATGTAAAATCGCAAGAGGTTTCGCTGCTGGTGCGTTTATTGCAAAACCACCGCGATCAATTTCGGGCCGACCCGCAAGCGGCCGAAGCGCTGATCTCGATTGGAATCTCGCCACGGGCTGACGAAATAGATGCCGTAGAACTTGCCGCGTGGACTTCTGTAAGCCGCGTTCTATTGAATCTCAATGAGACGATTACGCGAAATTGAAGACACGTAAGGCGACCTTCTCCGAAAACGCGCGTCCGCGTCTTCGCCACGGCGAATCTTCAATCGGAGAGACTCGGCCACGTGTGAAAGTCGACGGATGGGGCCGCTTATGCCACGTCACCGATCCGGGTCAAAAGCCTGGACGTCCCCTCCGGCCAAGGAAGATGCGAAAACCTGGCCTTCACTGGGTTACGGCACTCCGTGGCAACCTGACGCATCTGATCTTCGTGCGGCCCACATCCGTCGTTATTTTTTTGGATCAGGCTAATCGCGTGTTCCCAAACGCCAGCAATTCACGTGCCGCGCACTTGTTCAAGCTCCTCGGAAGAGACCGATGCGAACGCCCGCCAAAGGATGAGGTCGTAAACGATTTTGATGCCGCCGGCAAGAAAGAACGGCAGGCTCATGAATGCCGGGGAGGCGATCAGCCGCGTTGCAAGTGCCGGCGAAATGGCTGAGCCAACGGATCGGGCCACGGATGTAAAGCCGGACGCGGCCGCCCGTTCATCTGGCGCGACGACGGCCATAGTGTACGCTTGCCGCGTGGGCACATCCATCTGCGATATGCTGAATCGCAAAAGCAGAAGCGTGACGGCCAGTTCGGGCGTCGGCATGAGTGGAATCAGAACCAACAACACGTTCGAAGGCAGGTGCGTGAACACCATGGTGTTCAAGAGACCGATTCTCCGGGCGAGCCATCCAGCCGCGAGCGCCGAAACGGCCGCCAACAGATTTGCCCCGAGAAACACGGCGCCGAGGGCAGCCGGGTCGATGCCGAACCGCTTGTGCAGCCAAAATGCCAGGATGCTCTGCATGATGAATCCGCCGCCGAAGGCGTCCAGGGCAAATAGCGCCGAGAGGCGAATTACCACCGGCCGCGAGCGATGCAAGCCAAGTGATGACGGCAGTTGTGTCGCACCAGTTTCGTTCGCTGCGCGCGCGGGCTCGACCGACGGAGATAGCGCGAGAAACAATGCGGCGAGAACGCCGCCAATCGCCGCGTAACAAATGAGCACGGGCGTGTACGATGATGCGCCGTCGAGGCGAAGGAGCTTTGCAGCTTGAATCGTTAGGCCGCCGGCAAGCGCTCCGAAAGCGGTGGCGACCGAGCCGACCAGGTTATACCAGGCGAAGACATCCATCCGCCGCGCAGACGGCACAATTTGGGCAAGTGCCGCTTGTTCGATCGGCAGGAACGGTCCGACTTCGCCGCCGCTGGGGCTGATCACGGCGATCGCCGCGGCCACGAGCAGCACGGCAAAGGAATCGGTCGCCGCGAAAAGCACGCCGCCAATAGTTACGAGCGCCGCCCCTAGGATGAGCATCTGCCGGCGGCCGACCCAGTCGGCGCGCGTGGTCATTGCCAGGGAGACCACGATGTCGCCGACCAGCGCCAGCGACAGGAGTATTCCGATTTTCGCTGAAGTTAGCCCGATCTCTTCCAGATACAGGGCCAGTACAACCGAAATCAGACCGTAACCAAATAATCGAACGAAACGCGTGCTGAACAGCAGCCAGCCGTCGCGGGAGAGAGTTCGCAGAGCATGTAGCTGTGGAAGGCCAGCTCGCATTCGGGCAAACACAGCGCGGTCGGTGAAGGCGACTGAATCAGTCACCGATATTAGCCGTTAGTTGCTTCGCCATGCAGACGCTGAACTCGCAGCCCACATAATCGCCGAAGTTCGGTATCATCACGAATCCGGCCCGGCTGTAAAGGGCCAGCGCTTCGGGTTGCCGTGGCCCTGTTTCCAGGAGAAGCCGCGTCGCGCCGAGGCGCCGCGCTTCGGCCTCGAGTTGGAGGAGCACTTGCCGGCCGACCCCGCGCCCACGCGCTTCGGGTGCAACGTACATCCGCTTGATTTCAGCAACGGCGGGGTCAATTCGCCGTACGGCGCCGCAGCCGACCGGCTGATCGCCGACGTATGCAACCAGAAACGCCCCGCGACCGTCGGCGAGTTCTTCTGGATCCAGTCGGAAGTGATTGGCGCCTTCCTCCGGATAGCGCCCCTCGAGCTCGGCATTCAGCGCGCCAATTAGATTCTGCACAGCCGGCGAGAGAATGTCCGCGCGGCGGATTTCTAAAGTGCAGCGGTTCAACGTGCTCATAATGCTCACGCCAGCAGCGCAGTATAGCCCGCTTGTTCGAAATGATGATCGCCTGTTAGGGCTTCGTGGATGCCATGCTCATGCATCACGACGAACGAAGTGCAATCGGTAAGCGACCAGTCCTTGTCCGAACGTCTTGCAAATAGCTCGACGCCACGCGCAAATAGTTCATGGCTCGCTTCGACAATTTCTGTATTGGCATCGTCTGTCAAACTTCGGAAGAGTTGCAGAAAAATAGATCGGTTTTGCGAACGAGCCGATGCGTCACCGACTTCGGTAAGAATCCATTCGGTCGTAATCGTTCGACCTCGAAACGACGTTGCAAATTCGACTGCTTGTAGGTGTCCTTGATCTGCTTTACCAATAAGCGCCAAGTAATAATACGTATCTGCGAAGACCGTCGTCATTTTTTGGGCTGACCGTGAAGATAATGGTCATGGTTACGGGCAAAGTCAGATGGCCAGTCCTTGACAGCCCCGATAACAGGCTTCAAGCGCTCGTAGAGGGTCGGTATCTGCTGATTTTCCTCGCTTTTTTCGGAGCAAGTCGTCAGCAGCTCGATCCGCACCTTCATCCCTTCGGTGAGCTGCACCGCTTCGTCGAGGACGATCTGGCCGTTTTCTACGTGACCGCTGATTGTCATGTTCGGTGCCTGTTCTATGACGACTAACGAGATACGTCGGAACTACCACGATTCTAGCATAAATCACGGCAAAAGCGAAGTCCGCCGTGGCGATCCGTCGCGTGCAGCAGTCTACGCAAGGACGTGCTGCACGACGTGCCCATGCACGTCGGTGAGCCGGTAATGCCGGCCTTGGTACTTGAAGGTTAGCTGCGTATGGTCGATGCCCAACAGGTGCAGTATCGTGGCTTGCAAGTCGTGAACGTGGACGGCGCCAGGGGTGACGTCGTGCTTTGTTGGCGAAATGGGATTGCCGTGCTCGTCGGCGATGTTGTAGCCGTAGTCGTCAGTGCGGCCGTAGGTAAGGCCAGGTTTAACGCCGCCGCCGGCGAGCCAGATGGTGAAGCAGCGCGGGTGATGGTCGCGGCCGTAATCAGTCGCGGTGAGCGCGCCTTGTGAATAGGAGGTGCGTCCGAACTCGCCGCCCCACACGACCAGCGTGTCGTCGAGCATGCCGCGCTGCTTCAGGTCGATGACCAGGGCGGCCGAAGCCTGATCGGTTTCGGCGCACTGCTGTCGGATTCCGGCGGGCAGGCCGCCGTGGTGGTCCCACCCTTGATGATAAAGCTGAATGAAGCGCACGCCTCGCTCGGCAAGCCGCCGGGCCAGCAGGCAGTTGGCGGCAAACGTGCCGGGAGTGCGGCTGTCGGGACCATATAAGTCGAATGTGGAATTCGTTTCCTTCGAGAGGTCGGCCACTTCCGGCACGCTGGCTTGCATGCGGAACGCCATTTCATATTGCGCGATCCGCGACTCGATCTCCGGGTCAAGCTCTTTTTCGAACTGATGGCGGTTGAGTGCATGGAGCTTTTCGAGCATGGCCTGGCGGCCGGAGCGGCAGATGCCGTCGGGATTGCTCAAATAGAGCACGGCGTCTTTACCGGGTCGAAGCTGCACGCCTTGGTACTTTGAATCCAGAAAACCGCTGCCCCACAACCGGGCATACAGCGGCTGATCTGCCTGGTTGGCCGAGACCAACACGATGAACGAGGGCAGATCCTCATTCATAGATCCCAGCCCGTACGAGAGCCATGACCCGAACGAAGGCCGGCCGGCGATTTGCGAGCCTGTTTGAAAGAACGTGATGGCCGGGTCGTGGTTGATCGCCTCGGTGTACATTGAGCGGATAATGCAGATGTCGTCGACAATGCGGCGATGGTAGGGCAGCAGCTCGCTCAACCAGGCGCCCGATTCGCCGTGCTGGGCAAACTTGAAGTGCGATCCGGCCAGAGGAATTGATGCTTGCTGGGCCGACATCCCTGTCAGTCGCTGACCCCCACGGACATGATCGGGCAACTGCTCGCCGTTGTGCTCGTTGAGCAACGGCTTGTAGTCGAACAAATCCTGCTGCGCCGGCCCGCCCGACTGGAAGAGATAGATGATGCGCTTTACGCGCGGCGGAAAATGCACGGCGCCAAGCTGCCCGGTTTTAACGTCCGCCGCATGGGCAACGCTTGGCATCGATTCGCCAAGCAGGGTTCCCAGCGCAACACCGCCAATTCCGGCCGCCGATGTGCCAAAAAAATGCCGCCGCGTGATCCGCTGCAGATTCTCAACTGGCAGTGAAACGTGCATGCCGCTCAGTATACCCAGGGAGCGTTCATGCCAGCAATTCCTTGACGACCCGTGCCGGTTCCACGCCGGTGAGGCGCTGGTTGAGGCCTTGGAACTTGTAGGTGA
>DASXWB010000304.1:0-1984 GCA_036503915.1 Lacipirellulaceae bacterium
CGTTGGGCGCCCTCGGCCCATATGCGGCGCAGGAGTCAATAGGAAATCCAAAGAAGCGAACGAGAGGCTCCGTCCGAAGCTTGATCTTCGCTCATGTCGCGCGCCGCGGCAAGACGCTGGCTTCGCACGACGTCATTGACCTCACTCCAGAACCCGGAAGCTTGGCAAACTTTGACGATCGTGTGATAATTGTATTTTGGTTCGATTTTTCGGCCGCTGGGTCCGCCTTTCGGCGGACGTTGCGGCCTAAGATTCGCCATGCGTTTCGCGAAATTTACAGCCGGCGATTGGATAATCTACCGAAAGCTCAAACACAGTGCTTCGCCCGGGCCTCGTGCCCACAACGTTTCTCCGTCACCCAATGGCGAACTCTACAGTTACTTCGTGGATAAGTTTTGGATCGTTCAGAGTGTTTTGCCGGATGGCCGGTTGCAATTGCGCACTCGGACAGGAAAGACGCATCTGATCGAGCCAGGTGATCCTCATCTTCGACGCGCCCGCTGGTGGGAGCGGTGGCTTTACAAAGATCGCTTCCGAGAGATTGAAGCGGCAACTGGTGGCGCGAGTGATCGAATCGAATTGTCCTGAGCCACCTGGGGATATTTAGCCGGAACATTTTGGTCCGGCGCAGCGGTGCACGGCTTACTGGTGGAACGCTTGCTCAGCCCGGTCAACATGGCCGGGCTACGTGTATTACCGCCGCTGGGCGTTGTCGCGGCGGTCGCGAAGGCGGCCGGCCAGGCCGGCGATGCGCGGATCGTGGTCGTTGATGGCAACCTGCCAGGCTTTTTCGATGAGCACCGGATCATCGGAGGTGGCCATGATCGTCACGGCCAGAAGCCGCACGTCGGCGGCCGCATCATCGGCCAGCAGAATCAGCCACGGGCGTGCGTCGACGCCCGGCTCGGTCAACACATCGTCGACTAAGCGAAGGCGCTCCGCGGCATCGTCCGAAAACAGTTGTCGGACGAGCCTGGCCGACAACCGGCCGAAGCCGCGCCGCGTGAGTTCCTCTTCCAGAGGAAACACGTCGCCTCCGCTGGCCACCAGCCAGCGCGCGAGCAGCCGGCGTGAATCCTCGTCGGCCAGTGCGCCCATGGCGCCTGCGAAAAACTCCTCGTCCGTGACCGGAACCGATTGCTCCGGAGGCGTGCCCTGCTCTGTTTTTGTCGCTGGCCCGTTGATCGGCATTGCGGGCAATATGCGAAACACCGGATGAGCCCATTCTCCGCGCCAAGGCGACTGGAACGCACCGAACGGCCCTGTACCCGTTGATCCGTTGCCAGGCCCGGCAGTTGGTGAAGTTGGTGTCGGATTACGTGCGGTCGAAAACTCTGTTGGCGGCATTGGGGTGGATGCCGCGCTGCGATCGTTGGGTGTGGTCGCAGCTAGTTCACGAAGCGAGTTCGCATTCGCGCGCGCCAAGCGTGCATCGACATGCGCTGCGAGCGTCGGTTCCGCGACAGTGCGGCTCGATTCACCCGAATTTGTTGCCGGAGCCGCAGCGGCCGTAACAAGCGGTGGATCCGCCCGGGGCAGGCTCCGATCGGCAATAGCGTTTATCGCATTTTCGCCGTCGGCGATCGATGCCAGGACGGAGTCGCAGTGCATCGCCACGAGGGGTGAGTCGGTGATGGGCGTTCGGTTCGCCACGCGCAAAATTCGCCGTGTTGTTGCCGCTAACCAAGGATGGTCGGCTGCAGAAAACGTCGCCTGATGTTTGGCCAACGACTGGGCCAGCTCGGACAGCTGGCGTGTGACCGTTGAGAGGCGCCGCCCATCGTCGATCTGGCGGCTCCAACGGCGAACCAGTCCGTTCAACAGCAGTTGCGCTTCCTTGGCAATTTCCTGATCGGGCGAAGCGGCCGCAGACACGAGCACGTCGATTGGCGGGCGCGGCATGGCGGCCAATTGGCGCAATGCGACCGTGGCGTCGTCCGCCTCATGGTGCGCGACGCGGTCGGCCAGCTCGGCGACAATTTCG
>DASXWB010000305.1:0-3877 GCA_036503915.1 Lacipirellulaceae bacterium
ATTTTCTGGGCGACGAGCTGCTCGAGCCGGCGCACTCTTTCGTGATCGCCATCAAAAAGTTCGAGGAAGCTTGCTTGCGTGCCCGTCGTACCCTTCGTGCTGCGGGCCTTCAGATTCGCGATTCGGTGCTCAACTTCGGCCAGGTCGAGCGCGAGGTCGTATGCCCACAGGCAGGCCCGCCGGCCCACGGTCGTCGGCTGAGCGGGCTGCAGGTGCGTAAAGCTGAGCGTCGGCACGTCTCGGTGCTGCTCGGCGAATTCGGCCAGCGCGATGATCACGCCGGCGAGCCGCCGGGCAACCATTTGCAGCGACTCACGCATGAGCAACAGGTCGGTGTTGTCAGTGACGTAACAGCTGGTCGCGCCCAGGTGAATGATGGCGCGGGCCGCGGGGCATTGGTCGCCGTAGGCATGGACGTGGGCCATTACGTCGTGCCGCAGCTTGCGTTCGTAGCTGTCGGCGACCTCGAAATTCACATCGTCGACGTGGGCCCGCAGTTCAGCGATTTGCTCGCCGGTTATCGGCAGCCCAAGTTCAGCTTCGGTCTCGGCGAGCGCGACCCACAGCCGCCGCCAGGTGCTGAATTTCCTCTGGTCGCCCCAGAGCGTTGCCATCTCGCGCGAGGCATAGCGGGAGATCAGTGGGTTGTCGTAGACGTCGTGCGGCATGGGCGATTGGTATGCAATTGGCTCCGAGTGAATAAGTGGCGAAAGCGACCGTGTGTGGTGAGGATGGGTGGCGTCATTCCGAGTCGATTTCTTCGATCTCTACCTCGGCTTGTTCGGGACGTTCGTTGAGCACGACGAGGGCCAGTGTAATCACCAGGCCGACCACGCTGACGGCCCAGGTGACCTGGCAACCAGTGACGACGTACTGGATGATCTTCGCGCCGCCTTCGTCGCCCATATTGGCCAACAGGCCGCCCACCCAGAACAGTACGGCCTGCACGATTGGCAGGCCTACGGCGAGGCCGAGCAGGGTTTTCGTCACGGAGCGCAAGGTCATCGTGCAACTGGTCGCTGCAGCGGCCAGTCCATCGGCTCAATACGCGGACCGCCAAGGGGTCGGCGGCCGATTCCGCCCCCGTTTTCGCCCAGTCACACGGTAGTGTCAATGCGCTCGGAATGATCTAGGGCGGAATATCCGAATAGACGGTACGCTTTGGATAGGAGACGGCTGGGCCGAGCGGCTGCTCGATTGACCATCGCTACGTCAAGATGACAATGGAAAGAAGGTCGCATTTAAAGACACTCTTCGAGCCAGGCATGTTCATTCAATTTCTGCGCCACAAGCACGTTGCAGCAGTAGTCGCGGCGGTGACGATCCTCGCAGCCGCGCGAGTTGATGCGGCGACGCTCCTCTTGAAAGACGGTCGCACGCTCGAAGGCCGTTACGCGGAGCTTACGAGCGTGGCCGAGAACCCGCTTGCGCCGAAAACGCAGGCCGGCGAAGTGGCGCTTACGCCACTTTTGGTGATCGACGACGGGCTGCGACGCACGTACATCCATCGCAATCAGGTGCGCGAGATCCTGGAACAGAATTCCCGCCGCGATGTGCGCATCAACATCTGGCAGCCAGTAGCCGAGCGCGGCGCCGGCGTGGGGCGCATTGGTCAGGCCGTGCGCGTGACGCCGTTCGACGAGTATGGCCGGCGAATCTACGAAATGCGAAGCACCGAAGGCCTGCTCGCGGTGGTGCAGGGCATCACGCAAATCACGCCGCTGTATACGAGGGTGCAAGGCCTGACGGGTGGCACGCGGCCGATAGTGTGGGACATGCGGCTGGCCACCAGCAGCATCCCACGCGACACGCTGAGCCGCATCCTATCAACCGCCGTGCAACGCGACGATTTAGAGGGACGGCTGCAAGTCGTGCGGCTGTACTTGCAAAGCGAGCGCTACCGCGACGCCAGTACGGAGCTAGAGCAAATTCTCAAGGATTTTCCCGAACGGAAAGATTTGGAGCAGGACATTCGGCAGTTGCGGCAGCTGGCGGCGCGGCTGATTTTGAAGGAAATCCAGCTGCGCGCCGATGCGGGGCAGCACGAGCGCGTCCGAGTTTTCTTGGAGCAATTTCCGAGCGAAGGCGTGGCGGGCGAAACGCTCGCCGAAGTCCGAGAGCGGTTGGACAAGTACGCAGAAGAGGACGCTCGGCGCAAAAACGTGCTGAAAGAACTGGAAGCGCAAGTGGCGAAAATCGCCGACGAGAACGGCCGGCGGCTGGCCGAGAATTTTGCCAAGGAGATCACCGAAGAAGCAAACGCCGAGGCCATCGAGCGGCTGGCGTCGTTTGAACGGCTGGCGGATGACCCTGAAATGTCGCCGGAGGAAAAAGCAGCGCTGGCCATCAGCGGCTGGCTCGTGGGTGCGAACCAGGCAATCGATAACTTTCAGGCGGCCGTAACGCTCGCCCGCGTTCGCGACATGGTGCGGCAGTACCTTGGCGAAGCCGATGCACAAACCCGGGCTCAGATTGTCGCTGAACTGGCCGATATGGAAGACGCCAAGGTCGAGCACGTGGCGCAGATCCTCAAGCTGATGAAACCGCCGATGGCGGTCGCAAAAGAGGCCCAGCGCGCTCCCGGAATGTTTGAGTTATCGTTTCGCGGCATGACAGGAGAAAACGACGGCCGCTACTTGGTGCAGTTGCCGCCCGACTACGATCCATTGAGGCATTACCCGGCAATCGTCGCGTTGGCCGACGCGGGCGTGTCGCCGGAGCAAATGCTCGACTACTGGGCCGGCCCGGCGGCCGAAATCTCTCTCCCTCCCGCGGAGGGGCAACGTGAGGATTCGACAACCGCCGCGAGTCGCCCAAGCGGCGAACGGCTCGGTCAGGCCACGCGACATGGATACATCGTCATCGCGGTCGACTGGCAGCAGCCTCATCAACTCGCCTACTATTACTCAGACGGCGAACATCACGCCGTGCTCAGCGCGCTGCGCGACGCGTGCCGGCGGTTCGCCATCGACACCGACCGCGTTTTTCTGACGGGCCACGGCATGGGCGGCGACGCGGCCTGGGACATCGCCGTGGCGCACCCCGATCTTTGGGCCGGCGTAATTCCGATCGTGGCCAAGGCCGGCCGCTACGTCGAGCGGTATGCGAAGAATGCGCCGTATGTGGGCTGGTACGTGGTGGCCGGCGAGCTCGACGGCGATAAGCTCGCGCGCAACGCCCAGGAGCTGGATCGTTACATGAAGCCGAATAACGACGTGACGGTCGTGGAGTATTTGGGCCGCGGCTTCGAGCCCTTCGGTGACGAGTTTCAGAGGCTGTTTGAGTGGATGGCGAAACGTCGCCGCAAGATGCCGACGGAACTGGACTGTGTGTCGATGCGGCCGTGGGATAATTTCTTCTGGTGGCTGGAAGTGGAGGGCTTGCCGGATAAGACCATGGTGTCGCCCGGCAATTGGCCGCCAGCGCGCGGAGTGCGACCGGCGCGCCTGCGCGGCAGACGGTTGGAGGCGAATAAAGTAACCGTTTCAATTCAAGCGGAGCGCATCACGGTGTGGCTTGCGCCGGAGCTTGTGGACTTCAATCAGCCGCTGGTGGTCGAAGTGAACAACCGCGCGATTTCGCCGCGCGATCGTTCCGTACGGCCGGATCTCAACGTGCTTTTGGAAGACGCGCGGACGCGCGCCGACAGGCCGCACCCGTTTTGGGCCAAGGTTTCGACACCATGAAGGCGAGTCGAGAGCCAGCGTTCAGTTGTCCGGGGGGTTCAATTGCGCTGCGTCGGTTGGCTCTGGCTCCTGACTGTCGACTCTCGCCTCGCGACCTTTTTTCAGCACCGCGACGGTAACGAACCAGCCGTCCTTTTCGCTGCGCAGCACGCGGCCGGCGGGGCCCAAATAATGCTTCACGTCTTCGAAGT
>DASXWB010000306.1:0-1696 GCA_036503915.1 Lacipirellulaceae bacterium
AACCGCTTGCGGTTTACCTGCGCCCCATGCCAAGCGCCGCCGTAATCTTCGATGTGGACGGCGTCCTCGTGGATTCGTATCAAGCACACTTTGCGAGTTGGCGCCAGTTGTACGCCGAACTTGGTTGTGACTATACGGAAGCGGCCTTTGCGGCCGACTTCGGACGCACCAGCCGCGATATCCTTCGCCGCACCTTGGGTCCCGACATCACGGACGAGCGGATCACGGCGCTCGACCAGCGCAAAGAATCGCTGTTCCGCGAAGTTCTACGCGCTGATTTTCGGGCGATGGACAGGGCCGCCGAATTAATCGGCGCACTGTCGGCCAATGGATTCGCAATCGCCATCGGCTCATCCGGTCCGCCGGAAAACATTGCCCTGTCGCTGGAAAAGCTCGGTTGCGCGGGCAAAGTGGACGCGATGGTGACCGGCGCCGACGTGACGCGCGGCAAGCCCGATCCGCAAGTGTTTCAACTCGCCGCCGAGCGCCTTCGGATGCCGGCCGCTTCCTGCGCCGTAATCGAGGACGCAGTCCATGGTATCGAGGCGGCGAACCGCGCGGGGATGACCAGCATCGCGCTTGTCGGCACGGTGACGCGCGAGCAGCTAGCCGGGGCCGATCTGGTCGTGGAATCGCTGCGGGAACTGAACCCGGATGTGATTCGGAAGTTAATTCGCCAAGGAGGGTAGTGCGTCCAGCTGCCGCTCGCGGCGCCGCAAAAATTGCCCAGCTTAAGTTCTTTAACGCTGGACGGTCTCGCGGTGTCCGCCTCGCCGCAAGCGCTTTCCCGGCCACGAAACGTGGAATTTTCTCACGGCTCACCCGCCGGCCCTATCGCCGCCGATTTTTCATAAAAGATACGTTAGACTCCCATGCCAGCACTCGCTATACTTATCCCTCGTATTGTTCCCTTTCCCGAGAGATTTGGTGGCCTTGTCGGACTCCAAGACGATCGCGGAAGAGTGTTTGCAGCCGCCTTTCATGACCAACTTCACGGCGGGCATTCCGGCCGTGCAAGAGCGTTGGCAATCTTGAAAGCGGCTCTATTGTTTTGGAGTTGCGCAAGATGAAGCTGTATGTTGGCAACCTTTCCTTTTCGACGACCGAGGAGACGTTGCAGGCCGAGTTTGGAGCCCATGGACAAGTTGAAGAAGTCGCGGTGATTACCGATCGCGACACGGGTCGTCCGCGCGGTTTCGCTTTTGTGACGATGAACAACGATAACGAAGCCCGTGCCGCGATCGAAGCGCTCAACGGCACCGAGGTCGACGGCCGCACCATCACGGTGAATGAAGCCCGGCCGAAGAGCAACGGTGGCGGTGGCGGTGGCGGCGGACGCGGTGGCGGCGGCGGCTACCGAGGCGGCGGTGGTGGCGGCCGCGGCGGCGGTGGCGGCGGTGGTGGAAAGCGCTGGTAAGCGCGCCCCGCGTATTCGCAGCTTAAATTCAATCGCCCGTTGATGCGATAATGCGCATCAACGGGCTTTGTTTTTTGTAAGCTTGGGCGCTGCCATCAGTACTTAAAACGTGGACACTGTCCACCAGCAATCGAGTGCCCATTCATCCAAAATCGTGGGCAGTGCCCACCGTAACAATTACTTGCCGCGAGGCGAGCGCCGCGTTAGGCTGCGGGGATGGACAACGAACAGCTCCGATCCACGCTTCGCCAGCTTCACGACGAATTGACGCATGCCGAG
>DASXWB010000307.1:0-5182 GCA_036503915.1 Lacipirellulaceae bacterium
CGAGGCTGCTTCCGGTGACGCCGCTCCCGGCGAGGCTGCTTCAGCGGCCGGGACATATTTCAACGTGGCGATTTTTTCCGATTCGGACGTCGTTTCCGCGGCGACACGTTCAATCGGCCCCTTACCATTCTTCTGCGCCGATCGGTTGTCAGGCTTTGCTTCCCCGTCCTTCGCATAGTTGGCCGGGTCGGGAAACTCGCCCGCGGCCGCCGGCCCGGTCTCGGTAGCATCGCTCGCCGGCGTTGTCGCGGCAGCCGTTGTCGCGGCGGGCGTGGTCGAATCGGCCGGCCGGGTTGCCGCCGCCGCAGTTGCACTGGTCGCGCGTGCCCGCGCAAGCGCCCCAAATGCCATCAAGCTGCGGGCCTGCTTCACGCCTTCCGGATCAAGCTTCTCCAATTCCGCAAGTGCCTTGGTGGCACGCGTCCCCACGTCGCCCGGCTGCTCGCTGGCGACCGTTAGATATGTAACCACAGGCTGGCGGACGTAGCCGTGCTCGTCCGATTCCTTGTACATTGACACCAGCTTGTCCAGCACCGACCAATCTTCCCAGCGTGCAAGGTCAGGAATTACTTGTTCGGCGAACTCCGGGTTATCGAGCACCAGCCGCATCGACTTGAGCAGCCGCTCGCGCGGCACCGGGCTTGACTTTTCCTCGCCGTGGAAGCGCAAGGCCATGATCGTGGAATAGAAATACGTGTATTCCGTTTTTGGATTCTTCAGCAAGCGCGAGTCGATGAGGTCCAAGCCCTCCGGCCCGCGCAAGTTGAGATAGCAGGCGACCATCGCGTCCAGACCCAGCTTCTTCCGGCGCTCGTCGTGATCCACCAGGTCCGTCCAAACGGGCAAGCAAATGGGTCCGCCCATCGCCATGCCGCAGCTCACAATCTGCTCCAGAATTGGCTTCATCTTCTGGAAATCGCTCCCGATGAGCGCCTCGAGCATGGGCAAATCTTTTTCCGAGCCGCACACGCCGAGCATCGTGAGATACAGCCGACGCCGGCTCGGTGTGACCTGCGGATTGCGGATCCATTCGACGAGCCGGTCGTGTGGCATCCGCGGGCCCAAAGCCTGCACGTCGGCATACGGCGCGCGGGCGAACTCATCGTAGGCGTCCTGGGCCAGAAGCGGATCCTCGTGCTCCAAGTACTGCTGGAAGAACGCCAGCCGGTCGGCGCCTGCCACGGGAACCGGGGCCAGCTTTCGCACGTACTCGACCGCCGCGGCCGAGAGCGGCAGCGGCGTTGTCCAATCAATCCTCTCCGTGCCGATGCCGGAGATCAGAAACGTTCGCTCGCGATCCGATTCGCCAAAGAAAACGACCCGGATTTCCTTTACGCCGGCGAGCAACTCCTGGCCGCGAAGCACTTCCACGACCTGGAACGTCGCGGTGCCGGAATTCGGGTCGCTTGCATCAATGACGGCCTCGTCCACCGGCGGCGCTTCCTTGATGAGCTTCGCCAACACGACGGCATCGGACGATTGCGTTTCCTCGCTGAGCGTCTGCGATTCAATACTGCAAAAAGGGCAGGCATTCGCAGCCATGCTTAACGCGAGCAGCGACGCAACGAATCCAAACAAGAGCAGCACATGCTGACGTCCCATTGCTCTATGTCGCAGGACGGGAACGCAAAGATTCATACCAACCTCCTACAATTCCACTTGGAGATAGCGACGACCAATCTAATTCCAAACGACGGCATGAACAGGAGGGCGCATAGGAAGCAGAGTTTGTTTGAAACCGTGGCTCTGCTTCCTCTGTTACCGCCTGTTAAAAAAGCCCAACGACATTGAGCTATGTAACCTCATTTTACCCAGACACGGTGCGCAGGCTATACGGTCAATTGTGCCTGCGTCGTCGACTGAATTAGCGGCTGCCGGCCAGGGCCTTCGCCACGTCGGTCTTATAAGCCGCGAGCGCCGGCAACAGGCCGACCAGCGACGCCAATACGATCAGTCCGGGAATCAGCACTAATTCCTGCCAGTCGAACTCGAAAAGGCCCAGCGCGATCCCTGTGCGATCCAGGACATAAGGACTGGCCAGCGCGATCACGCCGTGCCCGACGAGCATGCCAATGAAACCGCCTCCGAGCGACAAAAGGATTGATTCGACGAGAATCACGGCCATCACGGCCCCGCGGCTTGCGCCCAGCGCCCGCATCACTGCGATGTCGTGGCTTCGCTCGCTCATCGAATTGTAGATGCTCACCAGTATGCTGACACCCGCCACGATCACGATCAGCACCGTCAGAACGAGCAGTATGACACGCACCGGGCCGACGATGCTGTTCATGAGTAACGCCACCTCGCGCGCGGGCGCCACCGACTGCGCCAGCGGATCATTTTCGCGGTTGAATGCGTCCTCGAGCACCGTCGGGGCGAGCGGACTGTTGCACAATACCAGGATCGACGTCACCTCGCGCTGCTCCAGCGGCAGCGGCTGATGCGCGCCATGCGTGTGATGATCGTCGTGCAGTTGCTCGGACGACTGCGCGACCTGGCCGTCATCAGTAGATTCTTCATTCGCTGCTTGCTCTTCCTCGTCGGGCGTCGAGGCGTGGCCCTCGAGCAAATAAAACCCCTCGATGTTGATGAACACGGCGCGATCGTTCGCCGTGCCGGTCGGTTTCAGGATGCCGACGACCTTGAAGCCTTCGTGCTTATGCCCATCGCGCCCCAGGCCGTGCGTGGGATTGATTTCGTCGCCCAACTTCAGCCCCGACCGCGCGGCCACAACCGAGCCGACCACGGCCTCATAGAAGTTCTCGGTCTTGAAATTCCGGCCGCCCTCTTCGAACTCGTACTGCTTCGGCGTGCCGTCGCGATGTGAGCCGTAGGAAAGTTTGTCGAACAAATCGGGCGTGGTGCCCACGACGCGAAAATGCGTGCCGTCGGGCGCTTCGTAGCTGTCGCCCAAACACATTGGGATGGCGACTTCCGTGATGTCGGCGAACTCGCCCCCCTCGGTAAACTTCTGGTAATAACTGTAGGGAATGGGATACAGCGGCTGCCCGACGTGGTAAACCGTCGTCATCACCAACTGCAGGGCGCCGCCCTTGCCGCCGATGATCACGTGGTAGCCCTGGGCGTTTTCCTCGAATTGCCGCACCGTGACGCTATGGATCACGATCACGGCAATCATCACGGCGATGCCCAGCGCCATCGACAGCGCCGTCAGCGACGACGCCAGCGCCCGCTGCTGAATATTTCGCCAGGCTATTTTCCAGAACGACATGACTGCTTATTTAATTCGGCCAAACCTGCCGCTTGCCGTTCGGCCCCAAGCTCACGGCCGCGGGGCGGTTTAGCTCACGCGCCGCAGCACGCGATTGAGATTCTCCAAATCCTCGACGCGGTCAAACTGGCTGGCCACCTCCGGCGAGTGCGTCACCAGCAGCATGGCCACGTTCTCGGAGCGGCAAACTTCCCGCAAAAGGTCGATTACTTGCTGCTGGTGGCCAGGATCGATGTTCGCCGTTGGCTCGTCAGCCAATAACAGGCCGGGCCGATTCACCAAGGCCCGGGCCACGGCCACGCGCTGCTGCTCGCCAACCGAAAGCGCTGCCGGCTTATGCGTGAGCCGATCCCCCAGTCCCACGCGCGTCAGCAAATCGACTGCGCGATTGCGGTCGTTCGGCTGCCGCGTAAACGTCATCCCCAGCTGCACGTTTTCGAGGGCCGTGAAGCCGGCCAGCAGGTTGAAGGTTTGAAACACAAAGCCGATGTTTCGCGCGCGAAACCGGTCTCGCACCGCCTCGCGCAGCCGCGTAACCTCGGTGCCGTTGACGACGATTTTGCCCTCGTCGACCGTGGCCAGGCCGGCGATGGCGTTGAGAAGCGTCGTCTTGCCGCCGCCGCTGCGCCCGCGAATCACGACCTGCTCGCCGGCTGCTAGCTCCAGCCGGGGCACGTCGAGAATGGCCAGCCGGCCGCCGTCCGGCTCGCGGTACGATTTTTTGACGTTCTCAACTAGAAGCATTCGGCGATCCGCCGCAAAACGCAGCAAACTAACGAGTTAGGATTCAAAATACCTGTTCGAGTCAATCACGAGACGTAAGGTATAACGCCGCGCCTGCGGTTTAGCCTAGGCCCCCTCCGCTACGCAAGCATGCGAGGCCAGGTTCACTGCTGGCGCCGTTCCCCTCGCAACATCTACAAGTACCTGCGGAAAGTTTTACAGCCGTTCAGTGCCGCCACTGGGCCGTTTCGCATTTTCCATTTGCTTGCAGCGTCCTGTAAACGGTGACGTGCAAACCACTTGCACGCCAAATCCACAAATTGCCGGCTATGCCGAACGCGACTGGCACGGCGTATGCTTTTCTCGCGGATCGGTAGAAGAGTCGGACGACGGCCCGAGCCAACCGAGGGCGGGTGCATCACCACGGTGGCAACCGGGACGGCGTCCAGCAGATGAGTTCCCGCCGTTAACCTTTTGGGTCGCACGTATGCGGCCCGCGTTCTCCCCGCCTGAGGGCCGACGAGGATTCCCGCGCCTCGTCGGCCCTTCTTTTTTGCGCCGGCGCGATCGGGAGTCTTTAACGCGCCCACGATTTCGTTCATGCTGTTACTGCCAAGCGCAGTGTCGATAGATGACGGCCTCGACTCCCGACCCCTTCCATGCAGCAAATCGACACGACGCCGTCGCCGCCGCACTCCTCGGCCCGAGAACGCGCGCTTGATTGGCTCATGGGCCGAATCAACTACGAGCGCACCGCGACGGTTCCGTACAACCAGCGGCAGCTCAAGCTCGATCGCATGCGGCAGCTGCTGGTGCGCCTCGGCCAGCCCGACGCCGGCCTGAAAATCGTTCACGTCGCCGGCACCAAGGGCAAAGGCTCCACGTCGGCAATGATCGCGACGATGCTCACGGCCGCCGGCTACCGCACCGGGGTCTTCAGCTCGCCTCATCTGGAGCGGATCGAAGAGCGGTTCGCCGTCGACGGCCAACCGTGCACGGCCGGCGAACTGGTTGTGCTCGTTGATCGGCTGCGCCCGATTGTGCAGGCGATGGACGATGAAGCGCTGCGCGACGGCGACTCCTCGGCCGGCCCCACTTACTTCGAAATTACCACGGCCATGGCTTTGCTCCATTTCGTCGAGCGAAGCGTCGACGCGGCCGTGCTCGAAGTGGGGCTCGGCGGCCGTCTGGATTCAACGAACGTTTGCCTGCCCGTCGTGAGCGTGA
>DASXWB010000308.1:0-6279 GCA_036503915.1 Lacipirellulaceae bacterium
TGAACGTCGAGCGTACGCCCGCGATCGTCGGCCTTCGGGATGCCGGCTGCAGCTAAGTCGCGGTCTAGTGTCTTCACCAATTGGCGAGGCACGCTGAACAGCGGCGAATCGAGCGGCATGGCTTCACGCGGCCCCGCTAACGTTACGGTCGGTCCGTTGACCAACTCCAGGTTCTCAGCCAACCATGTCCTCAGGTCGGCCACCAGATCGTCACGCAGCGGTATCTCCGTCGCCTGTCGGTTCTTGGCGGCGGCAGCATCAAGCGTCGCGTGAGCGACTGGCCCGTCCAGGTGCAGATCACCGATCGTGAGCGACGCCAATTCACCACGCCGCAGGCCCGTAAGCACAAGCGCCTTGTAAACCAATGCGCGCTGTCGGCCCCGGCGCTCCAGTTCGGCGATGAACGCCGGATTGTCCTTAAGCTTCTCCCGTGCCCGTTCGATTGCGGCCAGCAGATCGTCAAACGTCAGCGGCGCCATAGTCCAGGTGTCTCGCTTCGCCTTGCGTTCGCTTGGGTCCTTTGCGACGACCTGACGCCCAAATTCAGCAAGCGGCCGCCACGTGGCCACATATAAGAGCCGGCGCAATTCGTTCTCCGTCATCAAGCGGCGAACAATGCGCCGGTCGGTCTGCTGGTCGGCCTTACGCAACTTCGACAGCGGATTCGACGCCAGCCGGTCAGTTTGGACGCACCAATTGCAGAATGCCTTGAGCACTTCCAGGTAGCTGTTGCGCGTCCGTGGTGCCATGCCCTCCATCAGCCGCGCAGCGATCCAGCGTGATACCGCGTCCGCCCGAATGTCGGCCAGCCGGCAAAATGGAATCTCCCGCACGAGCCGGTCGAGCCGAATCTTAATGCCTTCCAAGTGCGTTGGTGAGCTTCCGCGATTGCGGTGGCACGTGAAGTATGCCTCGATGTGCTCGCCGATTGGAACGTGCAGGTGGTCCGCTATAGCGTCTTCGGCACTCGTGAGGATTCCACTTTTCACCTTCTCGGCGCGATCAGTCAGCGACTTGAGGACGGCTAATGCCGCATCCTTCGACCGGCATCCGGTTGAGACTTCACGAACGATCCCCTGCCCATCGCGATATTTGGCAAGGTAAGTGCCCGACTCCAACCGAACCCGCACCGAGCCGTCGCGACCCTCGATCACCAGGGCTGTTTGACGTCTTCCCTTGGCATCCTTCCACGTTGCGAACCGCTTCCCTTTTCGCGTGAACAACTCGGCGCTGACCGGCAGTCTCCGCGTCACGGTCTTTCGATAGACGCTTGCCATCTACCTGCCCTTTCGTTTAATGACTTCCATTCCGAAGTAATCGGCCAGCTTGTCCGCCATGTCGAGGCGAAGCGATTGTTCGCCAGCCATAAACTTCATTAGTGATTGGCGCTTCACCCCGGTCTCACGTTCCAGCGCCTTAAAGGACAACTCACTTTCGGCGACTGCTGCCCGCAGCGAATCCGTAAGCGTTTTGGAGGACCTTTGCCGCGCGTCCATGTAATAGTTATTACACACAAACCATGGCGGGATGTCAACTTAACTTTCGCCGAACTGCTCGCGAGCTGCTATTGCGGTCGCACGGCGGACAACCGGCGGCAATCCATGCCTCGATTTGAACGCGAGACCATCTACAAAGTGCACCTAGTTTATGGGGCTTCGGCATTTTGCCTGAATCTGCAAGTCGGTATATGTGTCGAGGGGAACAGCCGCAAATTTTTGCAACAGACTTTACATCTAACAGTACCTGATCGAGTTGTGGGGAGGACTCAAGCGACTTCACCTTCTTAGCTCCGCTGAAAAGAACAAATACTTTTGAAATAGTCGTTTATTGGATTGCAATGATGGGTCAATCGAAAATTTGGGTTAGCACAATCTTATGTAGCCGGCAAAGGTCATCATGCAAGCAGCCACTCCTCTGCCCGTGCGGACCAGCTCGAATATCCGCCTGGAGTAACCGAAGGAATTTCTCGGCGTCGACCACGGTGGAATACTGCCGGAAGGCGAACGGCGCCGGCGGCAGGTCCTCGGCGGTGAGCAGCAGCACGAAGTCGGCCAGCGCGCCGATGGCGGCCGGCCAAACGGACGCCTCTTGAGTTCGCTGGTCGCGACTCGAACAATTCTTGAAACTTCGTTCCGTCGCAAAGTCGCCGTCCATGCTTGAAGCTGCATATGCGCACATACGCGCGCGTTGGAAGTCACCGTACGAAATAGCGGATCATTTATCGTCCGATTGTGATGGTTTGCGATCGACGCGTTGTACATGCTGACGAAACGTTCATTATTCGACGATTCCGACACTTCGCGATCTCGGGAGTCAGTGAATTCAGCCATTCAACCACTTCTCGCTGGCGAGCGGAGTCTACGTGTTTGCGATAACGCTGAAACCAAATTACTACTCCCCCCTGTCGTCATTCCATCCGGTGCGAGGCTGCGTTCGCCCTGAATTGCCGCGTTGCGAATTGGGCAGCACTTCGAAGCCAATCGGCCTCAATCGCGTGAGCTTAGGCGTGTCCGATGGTGTCCGACTTGTGTCTGCGCGTAAGTCCTTTGATACGAAGGTATGTCCTGATGTCCGATGCGTCCTGCGTTTTACACACATATATAGAGGTGTCGATGTAGGTCTCTTTAACTAAAGATTCGTATCGCTCTCTATATATATAGATATAAATAAGGACAGACAGACATTAGGACTTCAAAGCTACGTAAGGAGTTACGTAAAGCTCTTTGTCCATGCTGTCCAAGGTGCTTCGCCAATCCGGCAGTTTCCCATTGCCCTCGCCCGTATGCAAATTGCGTGCGCCGATGCAGTAACCTCGCGCGTATGCAGTTTGCGCCCATTGTCAGAATTCGCTGGTTTGTAATTCATCATCTATGTCCGCCTCGAAAAACTCTCGCACCGTGTCCATCGGAATCTCAATTCCTTGAAATCGCTCATCGCCGCCTAGCCGCTGCTGTGAGCGCCTTGCGCCACGCAGCCGGAGCAGATACTGGTCAATCGCGTGGCCGGCGTATTCGGTGCGGGCAAGGATTGTGCGGCTCACTACGTCCGGGCAGATCCACAGAGCCTTATTCGAGCCGCACAGCTCTGTGTGCAGTCGTGCCTGCCGCTTCTCAATGATGGAGATCCCCGCCTGCCTCAATAGCATTTTCGAATCGACGTCGCTCCAGCGCTTCAAGAGCTCGCTCACGTTGGGAATATCGCGGCCCACCGCTGGCGGCGAGGTGAGGATTTTCATGAGCACATCGACATCGTCGCGCGACGACTGGAACGTGAAGTCCCAACCGTGGAGCACGGCCTGCATGAAGGAGACCGCACCGGCGTCATCCATCCGGCCCACGGTCGTCAGCACCCCCAGCGGCACGGCAAACGACTCGACGATGCGAGCCGGCACGCCTTCCACCTCGATCGACTGCAGGGCTTTCACCCGCTCGCGAGCTCCCTGGTAATGCCGTAGCCCCACGGCCAAGAGCCGCAGCCCCAGGTCGTTCAAGTAACTCGTCACTGGCAGCCGAAAGCCAGCCCGCTTCTCCGGCGTCACGGCGTCCAGCTCGAGGATGATGTACCTGTTCTTGTCCGCCTCGCGGTGCAGCCCGGTCTCCACGGCCGACAGCCAGGGGATATGCCGCAGCCGAAACTCGATGCCGCGATGGTCGGCTGTGCCGCGGATCTTCACGCCGCCGCGGCTCGTGGTGCGGAATAGTTCGAGGATGCGCTGGCGGTGCGAGTCCTTCTCGAACTCATCGACGAAGATAACCTTGCCATGGTGCTTCATCCGCTGGCTGATGGCTGCCTCGGTCGGCTTCTCGACGAACATGCCCAGATGGCTGAACAGACCGTTGGCAATGACGTCCTGCAGGAGCACGGTCTTGCCGGTGTTCGAGTTGCCGGTGACGAACACCTGCGGACGCCAGGTCCACAGCGACTGCAGCCAGGAGGCGATCACCAGGCCGGTGATCACGAACGGTGCTTGGGACGCCTGCCGCCAGTTCCAGCGCCCGAATAGCTCACGGGCTTCCTCCACAACCTGCTGGCACCACGTGTCGCTATTGGCTTCGGTCAAGTGCCGGTTCAAGGCGTCGGCATCGTACCAATCGCCGCTATTGCGCCCGCAGTCGAGAATCCGGCCGGCCACAAACGGCAACGACTTGGACGACCAGCTTTTCGGCACGTTCGGCCGTTGCCACGAGCTATTGCGGCAGCAACCCGAGCAGGCGGCAAGCCGGGCCCATTTACGGGAACTGCTTCGGATCGCGTCGGGCGGCGTCGTGTTTACGACGATCCACAAGTTCTTTCCTACGGAAAGCGAGGACAAGCAACCGCTACTCTCCGACCGGCGGAACATTGTCGTGATCGCCGACGAGGCCCACCGTAGCCAGTACGACTTCATTGATGGGTTCGCACGGAACATGCGCGAGGCCCTGCCGCGGGCGTCGTTCATCGGCTTCACTGGCACGCCGATCGAGCTGGCGGACGCCAACACCCGCAGCGTGTTCGGCGAGTACATCAGCGTCTATGACATCGAGCGGGCTGTGAAGGATGGCGCGACGGTGCCGATCTATTACGAGAGCCGGCTGGCGAAGATTGCACTCGACGAAGTGCAGCGGCCGAATCTCGACCCGGACTTCGAGGAAGCGACCGAAGGGGAAGAGGTCGAGCATAAGGAGAAGCTCAAGACGAAGTGGGCCGCCCTGGAGGCGCTCGTTGGCGCCGAGGAGCGCGTCGCGCTGGTGGCAGAGGACTTGGTGCAGCATTTCGAGCGGCGACTGGAGGCGATGGACGGCAAGGCGATGGTCGTCTGCATGAGCCGGCGAATCTGTGTTGATTTGTACAACGCCATCGTGAAGCTTCGGCCCGACTGGCACCACGACGATGATGACAAGGGACTCGTCAAGGTGATCATGACGGGATCGGCGGCCGACCCGCTGGCGATGCAGCCGCACATCCGCAATAAGCCGCGTCGTGAAGAGTTGGCCAAGCGCTTCAAGCAGCCGAGGGACCCGTTCAAGATCGTGATCGTACGCGACATGTGGCTTACGGGCTTCGACTGCCCGCCGCTGCACACAATGTACGCCGACAAGCCAATGCGCAGCCACGGCCTGATGCAGGCGATTGCGCGCGTCAACCGGGTGTTCAAGGACAAGCCGGGCGGGCTGGTGGTCGATTATCTGGGCCTGGCCCACGAGCTGAAGAAGGCACTTGCCAACTACACGCAGAGTGGCGGAAGCGGCCGCACAGCTATCGACCAGGAAGAAGCGGTCGCCATCATGCGCGAGAAGTACGAAATATGCTGCGACATTTTCCACGGCTTCGACTGGTCGGCATGGAGCGGCGGGCCAACGGAGCGGCTGTCGATTCTCCCGGCCGCTCAGGAGCATGTGCTTGCGCAGGACGAGGGAAAGCAACGACTAGTGCAGGCGGTCGTGGAGCTGTCGAAGGCGTTTGCACTGGCCGTGCCGCACGAGGCGGCGCTGGCGATCCAGGATGATGTGGGATTCTTTCAGGCTGTAAAGGCCGTGCTGACGAAAGGAACTGGCGAAGGCCGACGCAGCCCAGAGGACATTGACCACGCCATCCGGCAAATCGTGTCACGCGCAGTGGCGTCCGAAGAAGTGATCGATATCTTCGCGGCGGCTGGTTTGAAGAAGCCCGACATCTCGATCCTCTCCGATGAGTTCCTGGCAGAGGTAAAGTCAATGCCGCAGCGGAACTTGGCGGTTGAAATGCTGCAGAAGCTGCTCAAGGGAGAGATCAAAGTCCGCGGCCGCAAGAACATCGTGCAGGCGCGGTCGTTCGCCGAGATGCTGGAGAAGTCGCTAATCAAGTATCAGAACCGGGCAATTGAGACGGCGCAGGTTATCGAAGAACTGATTGCTCTTGCCAAGGAGATGCGCGAGGCCGAACAGCGCGGTGAGCAACTCGGCCTGTCGGAGGACGAAGTCGCGTTCTACGACGCTCTGGGCGTGAATGACAGCGCCGTCGCCGTGCTCGGGGACGAAACACTGCGGATGATAGCCCAGGAGCTAGTTCGCGCGGTGCGCAATAGTGTCACGATCGATTGGACGGTTCGCGAAAACGTGCGGGCACAAATACGGGTACTCATCCGACGGATCTTGCGGCGCTATGGTTACCCGCCTGACAAACAAGCAAAGGCGACTGAGCTCGTGCTGGAACAGGCCGAAGTCCTCTGCCACGACTGGGCAGCATAACTATTAAGCGTGTTTGCTTTTTTGCGGGGAGACGGCAATGGCGCAGAAAACACTGATGGCTCGCCGGATCGCC
>DASXWB010000309.1:0-2250 GCA_036503915.1 Lacipirellulaceae bacterium
AAGGCATCTCCGCGCCACGTCAGCGCTTCGCAAGAGCTGTCGTCCAATGCGATCGCGTCCGATAAGTCGGCGATCGCCGCTTCGTAGTCGCGTAGCCTCAGCCACGCGCAGCCGCGCCAAAGGTACATCTCTGGACGGCAATTAGTTTTAAGCGCTTTATCGAAATCTCGAATAGCCGATTCAAAATCGTTGTTGAGATACAAGGCATGGCCGCGGCGATAATAAAGGTCGTCGTCGCCCTTAATTTCGATTGCCTTGTCCAACATCGAGATCGCCTTGTCGTAATTCTCCAAACAACACAGCGCATGGGCAGCATAGATGTAGAGACTCGCTTCGCTTGGATTGCGCTGAATTGCGGCCTCGAAGTCGCAAGCAGCTTCCTTGTGGAGCCCGAGCTCCGAGAAACTAAATCCACGCTGAATATATGCCCAGATTTGTGCGTCTGGATCGAGCTCGATGCACGTAGTGAAATCGTTTCGAGCCTCTTCGAATCGTTTCAGTCGAAAATAACACTCGCCACGATGGTAATAGAAGCCTGGCTCCGGGCCTTTTGAGATGGCCACGTCCAGATCGGCCAGTGCGCCGTCCGTGTCACCAAGTTCAAACCGCGCCAGCCCACGATTGAACAGTGCGCGTGCGTAGTCTGGCTGGATGGAAAGCGCCGCGTCGTAATCTTCTATCGCTTGCTGGGCTCTTCCAAGGGCACGAAGCGCGGATCCTCGACCACATACTGCCCTGGCACAGGCGGGAGCGGTTATCAGTACTTCATCAAAAATCCGCTTTGCCGCGTCTGCCTCACCCTTATACAGCAACGACAACGCGTGCTCGACTCGGGCCAATGACTCTTCCGCGCTGCCATCGGTCTTACTCATATTTTGACAGTCGTGAATTGACGTGCATGGCAGAATCGGAAGACGAAATCAGCAAAACGAACTACCCCAGCGGGGCGGCCGAAGAATTACGGCCATAATAATGCCCTCGATTGTCAAACGCAAACCGCACGCTCATCGTCGAGGCGACGAATGAACGACTTCACATGCACACCGAGCTATCCTGACGTTACGCGATGCCCAGCCCCACCGCAAATAGCGACATGGCGATGAGCAGCGAGCGAAGGCTGTAGCGACGAGGTCGCCACAGAAGTAGGGCCAATGCTCCAGTCATTAAAACAGGGAACCAGTAGGCAGTCGCGACGTAAGGTCCGGCGGGCACGGCGCCCCAGGCAATCGGTTGACCAAGTTTCGACGTTTTGACCGCTGCATAGCTCGGAAAGTCATCTAATCTCCACGGGCCGCCACCATTCGGTAAGGTGAACAACACCATGCGACCCTGTGTCGATGCGGCATTCACATTTCCAAGTGACGCCAGGTCGCGCGTGCGCATACTCCGCACCCACAGCGCAACGAGCAGCACGCACCCCGTCAGGCAGATCGCGGTCACGGCGATTCGCAGATACTTGAGCATGCGTCATCCCGCCGCGCAGGCGCTCTTGTCGCCGACCTCGCTCCTCCCTTGCGTCTCCTTGCTCGACGCTCCCTGCTCCTCGCTCGTCGCGCGCTGCCCCGCTCAGGTGAGAATTCCCGGCATCCGAGAAGGCCCAACGGTCAAGCGAAAACGAAAAAGCAAATCTTCGCCGCGCGCCCCGTGTCGACCTTACCACATTTCGTGGCCGATTCCAAACTGTTTTCCGCGCAAGCGCGTTACGCGCTTTTTCTTCGCGTTCTCGCAAAACAACTTGCATCTTGTTTTCGGCCAGCTAGTGTGCTAATGTATACGCCGGTGGGTGAAGCTATTAGCTGTTAGTTCTTAGCCAAGCAATAGGTCGCCGTCCGTTCAACCAGCGGCCTACGCTCCTGCTGCGCGCCGACGGCCTGCCCAGAGCCTGCCGAAGGGGCACAATGGCAAGCGTGGATCAAAATGCATCAGATGTCCAAAAGTAGGTGGGGGAGTTTTGGACATCTGCCGCATCTGGCTGAAAGCTGACCGCTCATGTGTCCAAAACCCGACAGATGCGCAGAACCCACACCCAATAATTATGCGCACCTTCACCGCGGCGAACCGGAGAGATTGGGTAAGCGAGCTCACCGTCACGTAGCCGAATGTCTCCGACACTCGGATGCAGGAGTGCGAGTTTCGGAGAAACTCGCCTACGTGGGCCCACCGCGAGCGCGCGAACGAATACCGCCTCACCACGGGGGGTTTTTGTCACCCCCCCGAGGCGAAATTCAGACAATTTCGCCTCACTGCCAC
>DASXWB010000310.1:0-2043 GCA_036503915.1 Lacipirellulaceae bacterium
ATGACGGTGTTGCAATCCGACGCAACGAAGGTCCAACTAGCTGCGGCCGATATAGAGGACGTCCAGACAAGCAAAGCGTCGTCGATGCCCGAAGGCCTGCTGAACACGCTCACGCTGGAACAGGTGGCCGACCTGTTTGCCTTCATGATGAATTCGCCCGAGCCGGGCGTGGCTGCGCGGGGGCCGGCAGCATCTCGTTAGATCAGCAGGACCGGCCAAGTTTTTTCAATCCCTCAACCTCAGCGATTGCAAGACTTTATCGTTTCATGTCATTTATCAGGCCGAACAAAACGGCTTGACACTCGTAGTTGGCTTTACTACCCTTGGCCCGTCCGATGCTAGATTAGGCAGCCGCACTACCTAAGTAATACGGGTTGATGTTCCAAAATCGCCTTCAATCCGGCGCGCTTCGCAAGCGAATCTCCGCTTGTACGCTCTCTGCTACTTTGGTGTTGTTCGGTGGCGCGATCATGCTGGCCGCGCCCGTCGTACGAACGGCTGAAATGAACGAGCACGGCTCCCGCGAGCGAGCCGAAGATCCGACGCTCGCCCATCGCGTCGAATTGGAGCGTTACCTGCGTTTCGAAAGTCGGCCGGCAGTGTTCTTGCAGCCGGCCCAAAGGTCGCTGGGGCACTCGCAGCGCCCCATTCTCGAGCCTCCAGCCGGCCATCGCCTGGCGAATGGTCTTCTAGCGCCGATTACGTGCTGATCACTGCTGCGCGCTTGCGCACCTTCAGCCCGTGTCTTTCTGCAACAGTCCGTTCGCGTCGCTGATTCTTCGCCCGTGGATTGCGGGTTCAGTCGCAGCGAAGCGTGCGCGAACGGGTTCACCGATTGTTTGCAAAGGGAATCGCCACCATGCGACGACTTCTCCACGGCATCCGTGCCTTCCAAGACGAAGTGTTTCCATCGCGACGAACGCATTTCGAGCAACTGGCTTCCGGCCAGACCCCATCGACGCTCTTTATCACCTGTTCCGACTCGCGGATACTTCCCCACCTGCTCACCCAAACCGAACCGGGAGAGCTGTTCGTACTGCGCAACGCCGGCAACCTCGTGCCGCCCTACACGGCCGAGCACAGCGGCGAGGCCGCGACAATCGAGTACGCTGTCCAGGTCCTCAAGGTGCAGGACATCGTCGTCTGCGGCCACTCGCATTGCGGTGCCATCACGGGCGTACTCAGGCCGGAGCTGATTGAAGGCCTGCCGGCCGTTGAGAAATGGCTGGCGCATGCCGATATGGTCCGTCGCGAGATCATTGAGCAGGCCGTACCTCCTGACGTCGACGACGACCTGCTCAGCGCCGCGGTCAAGACGAACGTCTTGGTGCAACTCCACCATTTGCGAACCTACCCCGGCGTTGTCGCCGCCGAGTCGCGCGGCGCGCTCAGTTTGCACGGCTGCTTCTACCGCTTCGAGACGGGCGAAGTCACCGTGTATGACCAGGCTGCCGGCGGCTTTGTGCCCATCGAGCGTCACCTCTCGATGCAGGCATCGTCAGTCGCGTAATTCCTCGGCAAGCCCGCTAAGTGTAGCGCCGCAACTGACTTTGCGGAGGCGCCTCCGACGCCGATTTCGCTTCGCCTAATTAATCCACGTTCGATTCATAAACGCACGAAGAGGAGATTCATGATGCACGCAGCCCACGAACTAGTTCGCAAAACTGAAACCACGCCCGACGCCGGCAATCTTTGGCAGCGCTTGCGCTTTTACTGTACGCCGCTCGATGGCCGCTACGAAGACCTGTTCAAAGGCCGCTGGTACATGAATGTTTTCCGCGACTTCACCGCGGGCTTGATCGTCGCCATGGTGGCGATACCGCTGGCCATGGGTTTTGCGATGGCATCCGGCCTGCCGCCCGAGATGGGCATCGTCGGCGGCGCCGTGGCCGGCCTCGTCGGCGCCTTGTTTGGTGGATCGAAGTACCAGGTTTACGGTCCCACGGCCGCGTTCATCCCCGTCATCGCGGCAATCACCGCGAAGTATGACGGCTACAGTTTTCTCATCTGGTGCTCGATCCTTGCCGGCATCGTTCTGATTCC
>DASXWB010000311.1:0-2706 GCA_036503915.1 Lacipirellulaceae bacterium
GACACTTAGCCGGTGTTGCGACGCGAAAAAAATCTGCAGCCGCCCGCGGCGATGGAGATCAGGCCGATGCCAACGAAGACCACAGAGCACGGTTCCGGAACTGCCGCGCTGATCCCTGAGGTAACGTATCGCACGAATCCTTGCGTGATACGACCCGGGTCCGTAAATCCGCCCGCGCCATTGTCCGGCACAACGCCGTAGCGGAACACAAGATTTTGCTGGCCACCCACATTGAAAGCCGCACCGAGCGGAATCATCGCGGCGTTGGCGACATGGCTGTTGCCCGTTAAATACAATTCGCTGAGAACGCCGGCACTGCTGGAATCCGCCTCTTCCCAGCCATTCCCCGTGCCGTTCCCGGCGGGTAGTCCAGGAAGGTTTTGCTCTTGAAGGCTGTTCCAGGCGGTCGGATTGAGTGAACCGGCGCTCTTGCCGAAATTCCCTCGCCACACGTTGTAGTCGTTGGTATCGACGGTGCCGGGCGTGGGATCGTTCGGCAGCGTCACCGACTGGTTCAAGTTGCGGCGCCAAACAACGTAGTCGGCGGCGTCGACTGTCCCGTTACTGTTGAAGGCGCCGTTTGTCGAGCCGCCCGGCGATATGATTTCGTAATAGTCGATGCGGAACGGATCACCGGTCTGGTTTTTGATCACGACCTGCCCGGTGGTTGTATTGACTTCTAAAAACAGCAGCTCGTTTGCGGCGTTCGTGATTTGCATGTCGACGTTGTCGATGTAACCATCCGCGCCGAAGGTGCGGGGCGTGCCGAAGAGTGATACCCGCAGCGAGGTGGTGCCGACTGGAACAAATGCCGCCCGTGACGCCCGCGACCAGACATTATTTGGACCAAAGTCGGGATCTTCGATGCGTGCCGAGCCGATCACGGCTCCGACGTTATTTTTGAAGTCAACTTGTACATTGCCACTATCATGATCATCGAGATAGCTGCTCATGAATGCGGAGAGTCTAACTGCCGCTTCGCCGCTGGCGATCTGTGTCCCGGTGGCACCGGTCGAAATATCGATATCTTGAAAGACCAAGTCCGGAGCACGCCAGTCGCCCGTATCTCCGTTTGGATTGTTGTTTGAAGTGAAGTACCAGTCGCCGGCGCCGGGCGGATCGGCGCCGTCTGCATAATCTGGGATACCGGTAACGCCGGGATTGTGCGAATACGCGAAACCGGGGCCGCCGGACCAATTGAGCACCATCGGCGCACCGTAGTCGCCCGTCGTGCCGAAGCTGACACTCTCAAATCCAGGATTGGCCACGAGGTTCGTATCGAAATCTGCCGCATTAATTGCGGCCGGACTCATCAAACCACCGGCCACGAGGCTCGCTATCAGATTGCGGCGCCAGTTCGTAACTTTCATCGGTGTACTCCGCAAATATGTGCTTGATTCTGATGTTGGATGTGAGCTGCGATCAATTGACGGCGAGTTACGAGCTGCTACCTGCGGCGTCTGAACACTGCGATAAGTGCGGCCAAGGAAATCAAAATGGGCGTCGACGGCTCGGGAATACCCGCCAGCATGGCATTGAACGCGCCCGCGCCGTTGGCATCGTCGTACAACGTCTTGAAAGCGAAGAAATCTTCGTGATTGTTTTGCAGATCCGCGGTCACGTCGCCACGGAAGTAAGCCTGCTGATGAGTCAGGCCAGTCAAATTGGAATGTATATTGCTTCGAAGAATGACCCAGTCGGCCGACGTGAGGCTGCCGTCACCGGTCAGATCGCCGAACACAATTCCCGGCTGCGCCACAGTCACCGTGAAGTCCTTGAACGTTCCGCCGTCGTCGCCGCCGAAGTACACGCGCCCTGGCTCCGCGGGCCATCCGGTCGCCCCATACAAGTCCAGCGTACTTACGGGCGGCGTGGTCACGTCCGCGGTAAACGCCCCGCCCGCGTAGTTGACGTCGATCGCGAACACGGCAGTCTTGGCAAACCAGTCGTAGGTCATGCGGAGCCGGTTTGTGCCGTTGTTCAGTCCAGGTGCATCCGTCCCCGCGTCGAACATCGCTAACGCGTCACGATTCTTCAAGATGAAGACTGTGGGATTGGTGGGATCGACCTCAAGAAACAGCTGCACCGCGGAAAACGCTGTTCCCCAGTCCGCGATAAGAAAGTCGCCGTACGCTCCCGAGCCCAGGCCAAAGTACGCGTCCTGAGAAAACATATCGTCGGTCACCCACGTCACCTCCGCGACGAAGCTGTGATTGTCGTAGTCGCCGGCGATCGTCCGCATGAAATTCCGCCCCCCGTCAAACTGCGAGCCGAAATTCGCTCCCGAGGAGTCGAATGTCACCGTTGGGTCCACGAAATTGCCCGAACCGGCCCCATCTTCGACAGAATTGGTCGTGGAGGTGAATTCAAACCCCGTTCCGCCGAGCGCGACGGCCGTCTGCGTGGCCGGCTGCGTCGAATTGCCTGTGAAACCTGTCTGCGAGTCGGAAAACGAGCTGGCCGCGGAAGCGATCGACGACGCATATAGCACTAGAAGTAAGGCCGCTCCAGTACTTGGATGCAGATTACAACGAATCATGACTGATTTCTCCGATTGAAAATGCGAGCCCGACCCATTGCAGGTATGTCGCGAACGCATCGGATTTGGGCGCTACGCCGCGCCCCAGCTCGGACGCGCGCCGTTCATTTTAGACGACCGATGTTACTCTTGGGTGATTTACGCGTCCCCGTCGTTGCGCATTTCAT
>DASXWB010000312.1:0-9008 GCA_036503915.1 Lacipirellulaceae bacterium
CCGCGTTGAATCAGAATTTCGCTAATCTCGTCGACCGCGCGGTCGACGACGTCGTTAACAACTTGAAACTGATATTGGTCGGCCCGCGCCAGTTCGCGTCGGGCCACTTCGAGCCGCCGCGCAATCGCTTCGTCCGATTCGGTGCGCCGCCCGCGTAAACGCCGCTCCAGCTCCTCGTCGGAGCTCGGCCGCAGAAAAATCGTGAGGGCCTCGGGCACCTGGCGGCGGACCTTCTCCGCGCCGTCCACGTCAATATCTAAAACTACCCACTTTTGGTCCTGGCGACTAGGCGTGACTTCCGACAGAAGTGTCCCATACCAGTGGCCGCGGCCGAATACCTCGCAGCATTCGAGAAATTCGCCGGCCCGCCGGCGCCGCTCGAACTCCTCGCCGCTGAGGAAAAAGTAATCGACGCCGTTAACTTCACCCGGCCGCGGCGGCCGTGTGGTCGCCGAGACGCTCAGCCGCAACCGATCCGAATGCCGCGCCAACAGCCGTTTGAGCACGGTGCTCTTCCCCACGCCCGATGGGCCGGAGAGGACGATCAGGTTGGCAATTCTTGGTTGTTCGGTCACGTCGACAGTGCGCGAAAGACGCCATGCGATTGCCAATTGAAAATTGAAAATTGAAAATTGACAATTTGGAATCGGCAATTTGCAATTTGCATTTTGCAATTTGCATTTTGTAACTGTTTGACCTCGGTCATCGCTATCACTCGACGTTCTGGATTTGTTCCCTGATCCTTTCGAGCGCTGTTTTGATCTCCACGACGAAGCGCGAGATTACGGCGTCATTTGCTTTGGAGCCGATCGTATTCACCTCGCGGCCCATTTCTTGTGCGATGAACTCCAGCTTGCGCCCTGAGCTTTCCGGCAGCATCAGTGCGGCCTCGTATTGCTGCAGATGGCTGCGCAGCCGCACGACCTCTTCCGAAATGTCACTACGGTCGGCGAACAGGCTGACTTCGCGCAGTAGATCGGCCGGCTGCACCGTGACGTTCAGTTCTGATAGCGCTTGCTGCACTCGCGCCGTCAATCGAGCCTGATAGGCTTGCGAGACTTCGGGCGCGCGCTTCGTAATCGCATCGAGCAGCTCAAGAATCTGCCGGCCATTGTGCGCGAGGTCGGCCGCCAGCGCCACGCCCTCTTCGGCCCGCATCTTGGCTGACGCCGCGAGCGCCTCGCGGACCACTGGCTCAATCGCCGGCCAGTCGTCGCGCGGGTCATGGTTCGAGCTGAAGTGCTCTTCTACGGCGCCGGGCAGCGAGAGAAGCATCTGCAGGTCGTCAGGGTCGGACCATTCCTGCCGGCCGGTATACTGCTGGAGTTGGTGGCGATAGTTTTCCAGCACATAGGTGTTGATTCGATAGTCATCGCCGCTCGCCCGCCGATCGACTCGCAAGTTGAGCTGCACGGTGCCTCGGCGAACAGCCTCGCGCGCTAATGTTTCAACTTCCGGCTCCAGCGCCGCATAGCCCTCGCTCGCCCGGTAGCTGAGTTTGAAATGCCGGCTGTTGATCGTGCGCACTTCCACAGCGACGGCCAGCCCCTCGGTCTGGCTGCGAGCCTCGCCAAAACCGGTCATGCTGATGAGCAAGGCAAGCACCCCCGCGCTTATGATGGACGAGCTGACAGTTTGCTTACTCGTTGTTGGCAGGCGCAGCAGCGCCGTTTTTGGCGGGCGACGTTACGCCGTTAGCGGCGGGCGGTGTGGCTGGCGTCGATTCCGCGCTCTCCGCGGGACCGGTGGACGCGGCAGGCGCCCCGGCTTGCGGTCTCGCCTCGCCCGCCGGAGTCGTGTTCGTGTTTGGCTGAGCCGGCCGGCTGGCCGGACCACTCGGCGCTGAGTCACGCGGCGCGCTGGACGTCGTGCTCGGGCGGCCGGAGCTCAGCGCATCGCCCCGATTCTTGGCCCAGAACACCGCGATCAGGCTGAGCGCGATCCAAATCGCTGCCGTGATGATCGTGATTCGTGTAAACACGTCACCGGCCTTGGCCCCGAACGCACTCGAGCCGCCCATGCCGCCCAGCGCGCCGGCCAACCCGCCGCCGCGGCCGCGCTGCACCAGGATGAGCAGGATCAAAAAGATTGCCAAGAGCGAAAGAACAATCAGGAAAAAAGCGCCCATAGTAAGAAAAGCCAACGAGTCGTGTTTTCAAAAGGGGGATGAATTCGAGCCGCGCAGCTTCATTTCCTCGCCGCGCCGGATGCGATGCCGAGAAAGTCATCGACTTTCAAACTTGCGCCACCCACCAGCGCGCCGTCGATGTCCGGCTGCGACAGCAAGTCGGCCGCATTGCCTGGCTTCACGCTGCCGCCGTACAGCACCCGCACTGCAGCGGACCGCTTATTGTATCGCTCTCGTAGCAGCCTGCGAAGGTCAGCATGGACATCCTGGGCCTGCTGGGGCGTCGCCACTTTGCCCGTGCCAATCGCCCAGACCGGCTCGTAGGCGATTACGACGCGCTCGATCGCGTCGGCCGGCACATTGGCCAGTGAGCCCTCGAATTGCCGGCGAATCACTGCGGCCGTTTGGCCGGCTTCGCGCTCGGCCAGCAGCTCACCCACACAAACAATGGGGATCAAGCCAGCCGACAGGGCCGTGAGCGTCTTGCGGTTCACGTCCGCGTCGGTTTCGCCGAGGATATGCCGGCGCTCGCTGTGGCCAAGTATCACGTAGCGGCAACCTGCGTCGAGCAGCATCGCGGCGCTGACTTCGCCGGTGAAGGCGCCTTCCGGCTCGTGGTACATATTCTGCGCACCCAACGCGACCGGCGAGCCCGCGACAACATCATTTACCGCCGTCAAATACACGTTTGGCGGGCACATCAGCAAATCGAGATGCGAGAAACCGCCGGCGCGCTCCACGATGCCCCGCGCCAGCCCGACGGCGCTAGCGCGGTTGGTGTTCATCTTCCAGTTGCCGGCGATGAGTTTGCGACGCATGGGATTCTGATAGTCGATAGTTGATAGTGGATAGTTGTAATCGGCTGCGTACTTGAAACGGCTCGTTGCCGAATACAACTAGCAACTATCCGCTATCAACTAACAAGCCACACAATCCTACCCGATTGGCTCGGCCTGCGCATAGGAGCCGAGCACTTCGACGCGCTGCGCTTTTTTTCTGAGCGAGGCGAGTGCCCGGCGAACCGGCGGGTCCTCCTCATGGCCGAGGAACTCGACGAAGAACAAGTAACGTCCCAGGCTGCCGGGGACCGGGTACGAATCGATCATCGTCATGTTCAAGCCGTTGCGCTCGAAATTCATCATGGCTTTGACCAGGGCGCCCGGTTTGTGATCGACTTCGAACAGGACGGTGGTTTTGTCGTGGCCTGTGGGCTGTGATGTGGCAGTGGAAATGATGACAAATCGCGTGACATTATTCGGGTTGTCCTCGATGTTCGGCACTAGTACCGGCAGGCCATAGTGGGCTGCCGCTTGAGCGCTCGCCACCGCCGCGGCTTGCCGATCGTCTTTCGCCGCCTTGGCCGCGCCGGCCGTGCTGGAAGTCTCGCGCAGTTCGGCCTGCGGCATATGCCGCGCGAGCCAGTTGCGGCATTGAGAGAGCGGCTGCGGTTTGCTGTAGACGGTGCGCACCTCGTCGCGCGCGCCGACGCCGAGCAAGCAATGGTGAATCCGCAGCGGTATTCCAGCGCAAATCCGCACTTTGAAGCGCGAGAAGCACTCCAGCGTGTCCGAAACTCGGCCGTCCGTCGAGTTTTCCATGGGCACGACGCCAAATTGCACCTGGCCGCGCTCCACTTCTTCGAATACCGCCGCAATCGAGCCGACCGGAACCAACTCGGCTGACTGGCCGAATGCTTCGATGGCCGCCAGGTGGCTGAACGTAAATTCCGGACCAAGATAGGCGACGCGCGTAGCGGCTTGGACCGCGCGCGAGCCGCTGACGATCTCGCGAAATACGGCACGCACGGCGCCATGCGTGAGAGGCCCCGGGTTGTTGTCCTGCGCTTGCTGCAGCTCTTGTGCTTCGCGTGCCGGATCGAAAATGGTCTGTGATTCGCCGCGTTTCAGCGCGCCGATCTGACGGGCGATCTCCGCCCGGAGGTTGATTGCGGCAATGAGTTCCCGATCTACTCGATCCAGCTCGCGCCGCAGGTCGGCGAGCGAGGTATCGGGCTTCGTCGGCTTGGACTCTTTACGCTTGGCCATTTGAGAATGTATGAAAGATCCGCTTTTGCGACGTTGGCTAAGGCTTTACCAGATCAAATGTTGCACGCGGAAAGCTGCCAATCTGGCAGGGTACGCGAGTGGTTTTATAGGGCCGGAATTGGCCTCGAGGGTCAATTTGGCAGGCTGCACTCTTTTCAAAGCCGGTCAGCGCGAAGCTAAGTCGTTTGCCAAAACTCCGTAAATGTCTAGTTTACAACGATTTAGGTTAATCGCCACCCCGGGGCCTCAAAGCGGGCACAAACTTTGCTATTGGGGGTATCAGCCCCGTCGCACATGGTGCGGGGTTTCGTGCTGCGCGCTTGGGTCGCGCCGACGAAAACAACACAACAAACATAAGAAAAGAAACTAGACAGGCGGTTCAAGGCGCCTTCGAAATTATTCTCGCCCGCGAATCGCCCCTGAGAAACAAACTAAAACGTCTGCCGCGGCGCATCAATACGCACGCGCTGGCAGACACGACAGGAGGAATCCATGGCTGCTGGTGAAAAAATTATTGGCATCGACCTGGGGACGACCAACTCGGTTGTCGCCGTGATGGAAGGTAAAGAAGCGAAGGTCATTCCAAATGCCGAAGGCAATCGGCTCACGCCGAGCGTCGTTGCGTTCAACGACAAGGGTGAAGTTCTGGTGGGCGAGCCCGCCCGGCGCCAAGCAGTCACCAATCCGAAGCGCACGGTCTATTCGATCAAGCGCTTCATGGGCCGCCGGCACAGCGAGGTGCAAACCGAAGAGAAGATGGTTCCCTACGAGGTGGTGGGCGGGCCGGAAGATTACGTGAAAGTGCGCGCCGGCGACAAGGAATTCACGCCGCCCGAAATTTCGGCGTTGATCCTGCGCAAGCTCAAAGAGGCGGCAGAGGCCTACCTTGGCCACAAAGTCAACAAGGCCGTGATCACTGTGCCGGCCTACTTCAACGACGCCCAGCGTCAGGCCACCAAGGACGCAGGCCAAATCGCGGGCCTGGAAGTCGCCCGCATCATCAACGAACCGACCGCGGCATCGCTCGCCTACGGCCTCGACAAGAAGGGCGAGGAAACCATTTGCGTGTTCGACCTGGGCGGCGGCACGTTCGACGTGTCGGTGCTGGAAGTGGCCGACGGTGTGTTCCGCGTGATTTCCACCAACGGCGACACGCACCTTGGCGGCGACGACTTCGACGAGGAGCTGGTGAATCACGTGGCTGAGCAGTTCAAGCGCGAGCAGGGGATTGACCTGCGCCAGGATCACATGGCCTTGCAGCGGCTTGTGGAAGCTTGCGAGAAGGCCAAGAAGGAGCTTAGCTCCGCGCAGTCGACCGACATTAACCTGCCGTTCATAACGGCCGACGCGAGCGGCCCGAAGCACTTGCAGATGACGATCACACGGGCCCAGTTCGAGAAGCTCGTGGACCATTTAATCGACCGGGTGAAGGGCCCGGTGAAGCAGGCACTCAAGGATGCGAAGCTGGACCCGAGCAAGATCGACGAAGTTGTGCTCGTGGGCGGCTCGACGCGCATTCCCAAGGTGCAGCAGGTCGTGAAGGAGCTCTTCGGCGGCAAGGAGCCCCACAAGGGAGTGAACCCCGACGAGGTTGTGGCCGTCGGCGCGGCAATTCAGGGCGGCGTGCTCTCTGGCGAGGTGCAGGAAGTGCTCCTCTTGGACGTGACGCCACTGTCGCTGGGCATCGAAACGCTGGGCGGCGTGATGACGAAGCTCGTCGAGCGGAACACGACGATTCCGGCCGAGCGCAAACAGGTCTTCAGCACGGCCGACGACAACCAGACCGCGGTCACGGTGCGCGTGTTCCAGGGCGAGCGCGAGATGGCGAACGACAACCGCCTTCTCGGCCAGTTCAACCTTGAAGGCATTCCGCCCGCGCCGCGCGGCGTGCCACAAATTGAGGTGAAGTTCGACATCGACGCCAACGGCATCCTCAACGTGTCGGCCAAGGATTTGGGCACCGGAACGGAGCAGACTGTGCGCATCGAGCAGTCGAGCGGCCTGTCGGAGACCGAGATCGAAAAGATGCGCAAGGACGCCGAAGCTCACGCCGACGAGGACAAGCGGAAGCGCGCGCTGGCCGAGGCCCGCAACGAAGCCGAGACGCGCGCTTATCAGCTCGAGAAGCTGATCAAGCAGCAGGGCGATAAGCTCAAGGACAGCGACAAACAAGCCCTCGAATCGGCGATCGCGAAAGTCCGGGACGCGGCCAAGGGCGATGATGTCAACCGCATCAAGAGCGCCATCAGCGAACTGGAAGCGGCGTCGCACGCCATGAGCGAGGCGCTGTACAAAGCGACGGCCGGCGCTCAGGCTGGCGCGGGGGCAGGCCCATCTGCCGCCCCCGGCACCGATGGCGCGTCCACCGGCGCGACCGAGGACGATGCGATCGACGCGGAGTTCGAGGTGAAAAAGTAAGGAGGTCGATAGTTGTTAGTGGATAGTAGATAGTTGTGATACGATCGTGTCGACGTTGGTTCGACAACTATCAACTAACCACTAACCACTAACAATCATGCCCTTTCGATTCGACAAACTGACGATCAAGGCTCAGGAGGCCGTGGCTCGCGCGCAGGAAATGGCCGCGGAGGCCGGCAATCCGCAAATTGAGCCCATCCACCTGTTGGCATCGCTATTGCGCGAAGAGGGCGATGGGATTGTGCGCCCGGTGCTCGAGAAGATCGGCGCGAATGTGGGCCAGCTCGAACGGATCGTCGATGCCGAGCTGAATCATCTGCCGAAAACCAGCGGCGGCTCGCCGCCCGGACTTGGCCCACACCTGCAGAAAGTCCTCGACGCGGCCCAGGCTGAGGCCGACAATATGAAGGACGAGTTCGTGTCGACCGAGCACTTGTTGCTCGCGCTTGCGAGAATTCCGTCCAAAGTGCAGGGTGTGCTGGAGCTCAACGCCATCACCAAGGACAAAGTGCTCGGCGCGCTGCGCGCCGTGCGCGGCAGCACGCGCGTGACTGATCAAACGCCCGAGGGCAAGTTCCAGGCCCTCGAAAAATATGGCATCGACCTCACCGAGCGGGCCCGGCAGGGCAAGCTCGACCCGGTGATCGGCCGCGATACGGAAATCCGCCGCGTGATCCAGGTGCTCGCTCGGCGCACGAAGAACAACCCGGTGCTCATCGGCGAGCCGGGCGTCGGCAAGACGGCGATCGTCGAAGGTCTGGCCACGCGGATTGTGCAGGGCGACGTGCCCGAGAGTCTCAAGAACCGCCGCGTCGTGGCGCTCGACATGGGCGCGCTCGTGGCCGGCACCAAGTTCCGCGGCGAGTTCGAGGAGCGGCTCAAAGCGCTCATCAAGGAAGTCATCGACGCCGGCAACATCATCCTGTTCATCGACGAGCCGCACACGGTGGTTGGCGCCGGCCGGGCTGAAGGCGGCAGCGACGCGGCGAACCTCTTGAAGCCCGCGCTCGCGCGCGGCGAACTGCGCTGCATCGGAGCTACGACGCTTGACGAGTATCGCAAGTACATCGAGAAGGATCCGGCGCTGGAGCGGCGCTTCCAACCCGTTTACGTCGGCGAGCCGAACGTCGAAGACACAATCGCCATCCTCCGCGGCCTCAAACCGCGCTATGAAGCCCATCACAAGGGCGTGCGCATTAAAGATTCGGCGCTCGTCGCCGCGGCCGAGCTGTCGAACCGCTACATCACCGATCGTTTCCTGCCCGACAAGGCCATCGACCTGATGGACGAAGCCACCAGCCGACTGGCAATGGAGTTGGAAAGCGTGCCTACGGAGATTGACGAAGTGCAGCGCCGGCTCACGCAGCTCGAGCTGGCCGCGCGGCAACTCGAAGGCGAGACGGAAGAGCACGCGAAAGAGCGGCTGGATGACATCCGCAAGGAAATGGCCGAGCTGCGCCAGAAGCTGGCCAGCCTGCGCGAGCAATGGGAGGCCGAAAAGATGGGCCTGGGCGACGTGGCCGAAGTGCAGCGCCGGCTGGACGAGGCCAAGGTGCGCTACGACCAGCAGATGGCCAAGATTCGCGAGCAGCAGGCCACCGGAAGAGTCGACGAGTCGGCCTACCAGAAGTTGTACGAGCTGGACAACGAGCTCAAGAAACTTCAGCGGCACCTCGAGGAAGCCGAGGCCAAGCAAGCTGCCAGCGAAAGTACCGATGGAAAGGAAAAAAGCTCAGGACGCCGGCTACTGCGACAGGAAGTTGGCCCGGACGAGATTGCCGAGGTCGTGAGCGCGTGGACGGGCGTACCAGTCTCCCGCATGCTCGAAAAGGAAAAGGCGAAGCTGCTGGTGCTCGAAGAGCGGCTACACCAGCGGCTGGTGAATCAAGACGAGGCCGTGGTGGCCGTGTCGAATGCCGTGCGCCGCAGTCGCAGCGGCTTGCAGGACCCCAATCGGCCAATCGGCTCGTTCATCTTCTGCGGCCCCACGGGCGTCGGCAAAACGGAACTGTGCAAGGCGCTGGCTGAAGTTCTGTTCGACGACCAGAACGCGATGGTCCGCATCGACATGAGCGAGTTCATGGAGAAGCACACGGTGAGCCGGCTGATTGGCGCGCCGCCCGGATACGTGGGCTACGAGGAGGGCGGAGTGCTGACGGAAGCCATTCGCCGCCGGCCGTATGCCGTCGTGCTTCTGGATGAAATCGAAAAGGCGCACCGCGACGTGTTCAACATCCTGCTGCAAGTGCTCGATGATGGCCGCCTTTCCGACAGCTACGGCCACACCGTCGACTTCACGAACACGATCATCGTGATGACGTCCAACGTTGGCAGCCAGATGATCCAAGAGATCGCCCAGCAAGGAGGCACTTACGAAGAAATGCGCAATGCCGTGATGGAATCGCTGCAGGCGCGGT
>DASXWB010000313.1:0-2387 GCA_036503915.1 Lacipirellulaceae bacterium
AGCTCGGCCGAACGGAGACCCGCGCACATCGGAGGCGCAATTCAGGGATTCTTTGCGTTCGGTCCGAGTGTTCGCCACGGCGAGTCTTCGATCGGAGACACTCGGCTGCGTGTAACGCTCTAGCGCTCGCGGTAGACGATCCGGCCTTTGGTCAGATCATAGGGCGAGAGTTCGACGCGCACGCGGTCGCCCGGAACGATGCGGATGAAGTGCTTGCGCATCCGCCCGGCGACGTGGGCCATGACGATGTGTCCACCTTCGATCTCCACGCGAAATCGCGTGTTGGCGAGGGCCTGCGTCACCACGCCCTCAACTTCCAGAGCTTCTTCCTTTTGATTTGCCATAAACAACCTGGGTCAACGACGGGCGGACCGAATGCACCTCTGCCGCGCCGGGGAACGTCCGCCCAAAGCCCCCGGCGAATCCTGTAATCCTAGCATTTTGCCCGTGGAATAGTCCAGTCTTGTTGGCTTTAGCGGCTGGGCCGCACGCCAAACGGGCTTGGGCAGCGTGCGGAGCAAGCTCCGCCGCTGATTGGCCCTTGATTTCGCCCCGCGGCCTGTCGTTTCTGCCATCTAAATCGATTGCAACGCCGGCCAATTGTCCCCTATAAGGCCGATCGATTTGCCGCTTTGACTGCCAAATGGATATCTTTCAATTTACTCCTTTACGGTACAGTTAAGTACTGACGGCGGGTCTGCGAAGCTCTGCGGCTGATGTCCGCACCTCGCCACTTCTACGGCCTGATACGAATTACAATTGTCTTCCACAGTGAGCACGTCCGGATACTCGCAGGGTGATGGCTCCGAACGCCCGGATGCCGAACAGGTCGAGCGCGCCAAACGCGAGATTCAGGGTCTTGTTCAAGAGATCGCGGATTTATCGCGCACGCAAATCTCGCCGGCCGAGTTCTACGACGCGATGCTCAACAAGGTGGTGGCCGCGCTGGCCGCTCCGGGCGGCGCCGTCTGGACGCTCGCGGACGCCGGCAACCTGCAGCTGGCGTACCAGATCAATCTGCGGCAAACGGGCCTCGTCGAGAACCCGATCGGGCAGGCGCAGCACGGGCGACTTCTGCATCAAGTGCTGCAAAGTTCCGAGGGGGCGTTGGTCGCACCGCATTCCGGGGCCGGCGAGGCCACCGATAGCGACGAGGACGCGGCCGCCAATCCCACGGAATTTCTCCTGGTGCTGGCCCCGGTCCTCAACGATCAAGGCCCGCAGGGTGTCGTCGAAGTTTTTCAACGGCCGGGTGCCCGCGTCACCACGCAGCGCGGCTACCTGCGGTTCCTGCTGCAAATCTGCGAATACGCTGGCGACTTTCTCAAAGGCCGCCGGCTGCGGCATCTCTCCGAAAAGCAGACACTGTGGGAGCAGCTCGAAACATTCACGCGCACGGCGCACGAGAAGCTCGACGTCCGGCAAACGGCTTACACGATCGTCAACGAAGGCCGGCGGCTGATCGGCTGTGACCGCGTGAGCGTGGCGATCCGCCGCGGCGGCAGCTGCCCGGTGGAGGCGGTGAGCGGGCAGGATACGTTTGACAAGCGCTCCAACGTCACGGTGCTGCTCAGCAAGCTGGCGGCCGCCGTGGCCAAAACCGGCGAGGACGTGTGGTACACCGGCGACACATCGAATCTGGCGCCGCAAGTGGAACAGGCGCTCGATGCCTACGTCGACGAATCGCATACCAAATCGATCGCCATCCTGCCGCTCAAAGAGCCGCGCGACGAAGAGGCTCGCTTTACGAGCGAGGGGGACCACGATCCGGCTCCAGTCATCGGCGCGCTCCTCGTGGAGCAAATGGTCGACAGCCGCTCGCCGGATGGCTTTTTGCAGCGCGTGGAAGTCGTGCGCACGCACAGCGCCACGGCCCTGACGAACGCGCTCGAGTACGAAGGCCTGTTTTTGATGCCGGTGTGGCGGTTTTTGGGACGCGGCACGCGGTATTTTCGCGGCCGGGCTTTGCCCAAAACGCTGGCGATTCTGGGCACACTTGCCGCAGTGATTGCCTTTTTTTCCTTGTATCCCAAGGAATTCAAGCTCGAGGGCGACGGCAAACTGCGACCCGTCATTCGGCAAAACGTCTGGGCCGAAATCACTGGCGACGTGCAGCAGGTCTTGGTGGAACATGACGACCCGGTGAAGAAGGGGCAGTTGCTCGTCGAACAGCACAGCGACGAGTTGGAGAGACAGATTAAAGACGTCCACGGCAAGCTCCAAGCTGCAAATGCGGAATTCGACGCACTGAACAGCCTACTCATGTCCGACCGGGAATTAACCGCGGTCGAAAGGAGCCAGAAATTTTCGGATCGCGGCCAGGTTGAAGAACGCATCGAGAATTTTACGGATCAGATGGCGCTGTTGCAAAAGATGCAACAGATGCT
>DASXWB010000314.1:0-8054 GCA_036503915.1 Lacipirellulaceae bacterium
TCGAAGAATTTGCGCCCGCTTTCGTGGTCCTGCCAGCATCAACTGATGCGTGGACTCCACCACCCGGGCATATCTGACGACCATGCGTCAGTTGTAAAAAATGCCGCAAAAACGCGAATGCTCTTTGAGCAACGCAAAAAAATCGGCCAACTAAATTCGGCCATCACGCGGCGTATTAACGTGAACATAAAACTTGCTCGCTTGACTCACAATAAACTGTGTCAAAAAAACAAGATTTCACGGGTTTGCTATGCAGAGTTCGGTGGATCGCGTGGCTCTGCTACCTCTGTTTCCTCCTGTAAATAAAGTTTTTGAATTGGATAGTTCGTCGCGCGATGAATGGACCGCGTGCCCATGCTGTAGTTATTCTTGTCTAAGGATTAAGTCACATGTCGAACGAAAGTGAAAATACATCGCGGCGCGAGTTTCTGAAAACTTCGACGGGCCTTGCGCTTGGCGCGACCATGGCCGGGACACTCGCCGCGCCTCGGGGCGTGCATGCGGGAGTTGGTGAAACACTCAAAGTCGGATTGATCGGCTGCGGGGGGCGCGGCACCGGCGCCGCGCGCAATGCGCTTCACGCCAGCCCGGATAATGTGATTACGGCGGTGGGCGACGCGTTTGCCGATTTCGCCGAGCGCAGCGTGGCGCAGCTTCGCCGCTTCGATGAAGTGAAAGACCGCGTCCAAGTGGAAGACGACCACGTGTTCTCCGGCTTTGACGCCTACAAGCAGGTCATTGACAGCGACGTCGACGTCGTGATTCTCGCGGAGCCGCCTCATTTTCGGCCCGAGCACCTGGCCTATGCCGTGGACAAGGGCAAGCACGCCTTCGTGGAAAAGCCAATTGCCGTCGATGCGCCGGGCGTGCGCAGCATCATCGAGACGTGCGAGCAGGCGAAACAAAAGGGGCTGGCGATCGTCTCGGGATTGTGCTGGCGATACCACCCGGCCGTGAAAGAGACTGTCCGCCGCGTTACCGAGGACAAGGCAATTGGAGACATCATTGCCATCGAGTCGTGCTACAACGGCGGCACGCTCTGGCATCGCGGAGACAAGCCCGAGTGGAGCCGCATGGAATATCAAATTCGCAACTGGCTGTATTTCAGTTGGCTGTCGGGTGACCACATCAACGAACAGGCGATCCACAGCCTGGACAAGACGGCGTGGCTACAAGGCGATGTGCATCCGGTAAGAGCCTTCGGCACGGGCGGCCGGCAACAGCGCACCGGCCGCGAGTACGGCGACATCTATGACCACTTTGCGGTGTTCTACGAGTACCCCAGCGGCATCCGCGTCAACTTCATGTGCCGGCAGCAGCAGGACTGCTACAGTCGCGTCGAGGATGTCATCCGCGGCACGAAGGGCACGGCTACAATCGCTTCTGACACCGGGCGCATCGATGGCGAGACACGCTGGGAGTCCGACACAGAGGCCGCCAAGAAAATCGACATGTACGACATTGAGCACGCTCACTTGTTCCGCAGCATCCGCGAGGGTAAACCGATTAACGACGGCAACTACATGGCCAACAGCACGATGCTGGCGATCATGGGCCGCATGTGCGGTTACACCGGCCAGATATTGACCTGGGACGAGTGTTTCCAAAGCGAGGCGCGGCTGGGCCCCGACGAGTACGCATGGACTGATGAGGTGCCCGAGAGCAAAGTGGCGGTACCGGGGAAGACAAAACTCGTCTGAGTGGGGGAGCAGTCTCAAAGAATGTTGCTCTATCGCACTCGGAACGGACTCGTAATGAGCGATCGGCCAGGAGGGTCGCGCGTCTCGTTGCCCGACTGCTCGTGGGACGATTTTTTTGCGTCGATTATCACGAAGCGGGAATTGGCGGACATGCTTTCGGCAGCAAAAGGGACCGGGTCGACCGATCCACGTTCTGACCGGGAGCTCTTGCCGCCGATTGGTTCGCAGGAAGTTTGGGCTGCTGGAGTCACGTATTTGCGTAGCCGAACCGCGCGCATGGAGGAATCGGCGACTGCCGGCGGCAGCGATTTCTATGACCGGGTTTACCATGCCCACCGGCCCGAGCTGTTCTTCAAGGCGACGCCTCACCGCGTCGTGGGGCACGGCCAAACAATGCGGCTTCGAAGCGACTCGCGCTGGAACGTGCCGGAACCGGAGTTGACGCTGGCTTTCACGAGCCGCGGCGAGCTTTTGGGTTATTGCATTGGCAACGACCTGAGCAGCCGCGACATCGAAGGCGAGAATCCGCTTTACTTGCCTCAGGCGAAAGTATTTGATACGTGCGCGGCATTGGGCCCCGGGCTGCTGTTGAGCGACGCGTACCCGCCCGGCGATACGGCGATTCGCATGTCGATCCGCCGGGAGAATGCGGAGGCATTTGGGGGTGAGACTCGAATTGCCAACATGAAGCAGCCGTTTGAAAACCTTCGCGAACACCTTTTCCGACACAACTCGTTCCCTCACGGTTGCTATCTGATGACCGGCACGGGAGTTGTTCCCACCGATGATTTCACGCTTCAACCGGGCGACGAGATCTCGATCACGATCGACAACGTCGGGACCCTTACGAATTTCATCGCCTGATTGCCGCCACCAAGTCCGGCATAACGCCTCGATTTAGGGCGCGTGGCAGCGTATCCTGGTAGACATGCGGAATCGATCGAGTCGTCTTCGTGCAGTGGTCTTTCGATGGGCCTGCAGCTTGTTATGCGCCGTTGGCTCCTTGCCGGCAATGTCGCGCGAGCCTGGTTCGCCGTCCGCAAACGAGTTCGAACTGCCGCGCGTGCCGCCGAAATCGCCACAGGAAGCGATCGCCGCTTTCGAGGTGGCGGACGGTTTTCGTATTGAGCTGGTGGCCGCCGAGCCGCTGGTGGTCGATCCGGTGGCGATGGCATTCGATGAGCATGGCCGGATCTACGTCGTCGAGATGCGCGACTACTCCGAGCAGGACAAGGAGCGGCTTGGCCGAGTGCGGTTGTTAAGCGACGAGGATGGCGACGGGAAGTTCGACACGAGCCGCGTGTTTGTCGAGGGCCTTTCATGGCCGACAGCGCTGACCTGCTACAACGGGGGCGTATTTATCGGCAGCGCGCCCGACATTTTGTATTGCAAAGACACTGACGGCGACGGTGTCGCCGACCAGAAGCGGGTTGTGCTCACCGGCTTTGGCCGCGGCAACGTGCAAGGCTTGCTCAATAGTTTTCAGTGGGGGCTCGATCAGAGAATTCACGGGGCCACAAGCAGCGCCGGTGCACAGTTAATTCAATCAACGGATGTGCGGGGTCAGGAGACCCGCGCACAACGTGCAGAACAAGCTCCGTTCGATTTGCGCGGCCGCGACTTCGCGTTCGACCCGAAGTCGCTTGCGATTGAAGCCCGAACTGGCGGCGGACAGCATGGCCTGTCGTTTAACCGCTGGGGCGACCGATTTGTTTGCCATAACAGCGACCATCTTCAAGCAATCGTGTTCGAAGAACGGTATTTGGCTCGCAATCCGCTGCAGTCCGTGCTTTCAGCCCGGCGGTCGATCGCGGCCGACGGCCCGCAGGCGGCCGTGTATCGGATCAGTCCCGTAGAAGCGTGGCGCGTGGCCCGGACGAAATTGCGCGTGGCCGGGCTGGTGTCTGGGCCGATCGAAGGCGGCGGCCAGCCGGCCGGTTACTTTACAAGCGCCACCGGCATCACAGTGTATGAGGGCGGACTGTGGGACAGCGAAGACGAGGCTTGGGTGTATGTGGCCGACGTCGGCAGCAACTTGATTCATCGCAAGCGGCTCGTGGCCGATGGAGTGACGTATCGCGGGGAGCGCATCGACGAGCAAACCGAGTTCGTGCGGTCGAGCGACATCTGGTTCCGGCCCGTACAGATGGCGATCGGACCTGAGGGCGCGCTCTACGTCGCTGATATGTATCGCGAGGTAATCGAGCACCCGGCCAGCTTGCCTCCGGAGCTCAAGCGGCAGCTCGATCTCACGAGTGGGAACGACCGCGGACGGATCTATCGCATCGTGCCGGCCGACTATCGCCAGGCGCCTCCGCAGTCGCTCGCGGCGGCCAGCACGGCGGAGCTTGTCAAAGCGCTGGAACATGCGAACGCGTGGCGACGAATCACGGCGTCGCGACTGTTATACGAGCGGCGGGACGCGGCGGCTCCAAAGTTGCTTCGCGCTGGATTCACGATGAGCGCGCGGCCCGAGGCGCGAATCGCCATCCTTTACGTACTGAGCAGTCTGGAAGCGCTCACGGAAGGCGACGTCATCAATGGCCTGCGCGACGCCCATCCGCAAGTCCGCCGCCATGCATTGCGCCTTTCCGAGCCGCTGCTTCATTCCTCAGCGGAAGTGCGAAAAAAAGCCATCGAACTAACGAGCGATGCGGCGCCGATTGTTCAGTTTCAACTGGCTCTATCGCTCGGTGAATGCAGCCAGCGCGACGCAGATCGCGCCTTGGCGGAGATCTTAGCGCGTCACGCCAGCAGCCAGGATGTTTCCGACGCCGTGCTAACTTCCATCAATCGTCGTGCCGGCAATGTCCTGAAGCAGTTGCTGAAAAGCCGAGACTGGTTTGGCACGCCGCAGTCGGATCGAGTTCTGTCGGCAATCGTCGGGCAGATCATGCGCCAACCAGTGGACGAGAATGTCGCAGTATTGGTCGCCGCATTGGAAACTTCGGACGGGAGTTCACACTCGGCGGTGAGCGGCTCCTTGTTGAGAGCCTTGAGCCGGCTTCCCGCGACCGCGTTCGAGAATTCCAAATCCCCGCAACTGGCTGGATTGCAGAAATTGCGGCAAAGCGCGGCTGCCTCCGTCGTTCGTAATGCACGGATTACTCTGGCCCAAGACGCAGCAACGCTAAGCGATCGGGTTATCGCAATCGAGTCGTTGGCGTTGGATCGGTTCGAAAACCACAGGGAGATTTTCGAACGTCTTCTTTCGCCGCAGGAGCCGGCAGCCATCCAAGCGGCCGTTCTAAAGGCATGCGCCGAATACAATGCGGCGGAGGTGCCTGAGCTTGTGCTCTCGGCTTGGAATGGCTTCGGGCCGAGGGAACGGTCGCAGGCCACGGAACTGCTGCTGCGCCGCGAGCCGTGGGCTCTGGAGCTGCTGCGGTACCTGAAAGATAAAGGCGTGACCCTGGCGACGCTCGAACCGGCACATCGCGCGAAGCTCGAGAACTATCCGTCCGAGAGGGTGCGCACGCTTGCTCGGAAGCTGCGTGGCGACGCCGTTTCGGCGGACCGGCAGCAGGTTTTCAAAGAATACGAGGCAACCCTGTCGGCTGAAGGTCGTCCGGCAAGGGGGAAAGAAGTCTTCGATAAGAACTGCTCAGCCTGCCACGCGATTGATTCGCACGGCATGACAGTCGGGCCCAATCTGGCCACGATGCTCAATCGCGGGGCCGAGTCGCTCTTGTTCAACGTGCTGGTGCCCAACGGTGAAGTCGACCCGCGGTATCTCGAATACGTCGTCGTGACGGCGGACGGCGAGGTAATCAGCGGAATACTCGTCGGCGAGACTTCGACGGCGCTGACGATTCGCACCGCCGACAACAAGACTGCGACCGTGCTGAGGGTCGACATCGAGGAAATTCACAATTCTGGAAAGTCGCTCATGCCGGAAGGGTTTGAAAAGCTCATCGACAAACAGGCCATGGCCGACTTGCTGACGTACCTGCGGCAAGCCGCGACAAAAGGGAATGCACCATGACGGGAGCGCGCATTTTTGATTTCGGATTGACTTCGGCGGACCCAGCACCCGGCAAGAACCGGCTGCCGGGTGCCCCAGTCGAGCCGCGGATTTCGGATGGCGGATTGCCGGCAGGCGTCGAAGTTTCGTCTGCGGCCGGAGTCCGGAACGGCCGCGCTCGGTCGGGTCGGCAATCTGGAATTCAGAATCTGCGACCGATCTTGTTCGCGGCGCCAATAGCGTTGCTTTGGCTTTTCTGTTCTGTCGCCGATCGGGCGCACGCAGTGGAACTACGAGTGGCGGCGTTCAAGCTCGACGTGACGCCGCCGGTCGGCTCGCCGTTGTGCGACGCGCTGGTGCCGGCGATGACGGGTGTCAACGACCCGCTCACGGCACGCGGAATCGTGCTGGCAGCTGATGATCAAGAGCCCGTCGTGCTTGTGGCTGTCGATTGGGTCGGCATTGGCAACGAAGGGCAGGATGCCTGGCGCGAGGCCATCGCGGAGGCGTGTGGCACGGAGCGAGACCGCGTTTGCGTGCACGCGCTGCATCAGCACGATGCGCCGGGCTGCGATTTTTTGGCCGACCGGATCGCCGGCGGTGCCGGACTGTCGGGCAAATTGTTTCCGGTGGAGTTCGCACGCGACGCCATTCGCCGGGCCGCAGCCGCGGCCGCAGAAGCTCAATCGCGGCTGGCGCCGGTCACGCATGTCGGCTACGGCAGCGGTCGCGTGGAGAAGGTGGCCTCGAACCGCCGCATCCTTGGCACCGATGGCAAAGTCGAATTTGTGCGGTACACGGCGACGACGGACCCCAAACTCCGTGCCTTTCCTGAAGGAACGATCGACCCGCTCGTGAAGCTCGTGAGCTTCTGGGACGGCGATCGCTGCCTGGCAGTGCTTTCATACTACGCGACGCATCCGCAGAGTTATTATTACACGGGCAAGGTGAGCGCCGACTTTGTGGGGATGGCGCGCGACCAGCGCGAGGCGGCGGAAAACGCCGACGTGCACGTTCACTTCAACGGGGCCGGAGGAAATATCGGCGCCGGCAAGTACAACGACGGCTCGCCCGAGAACCGGCCGGTTCTTGCCGGCCGGCTCGCCGACGGCATGAAGCTGGCCTGGGACGACATGCGCAAGGCGCCCGCGGCGGATGTTGAATTTGATTGGGCGACTGCGGGCGTGCAACTGCCGCTGGCAGATTGGTTGGATGAAGCAGAACTATTGGCCGTGCTGAATAACACATCGGCGGGCGATGCTCCCCGGCTGCGGGCAGCGCGGGACATCGCCTGGGCTCGCCGCGTGCGCAGAGGGCGAGCGATTTCGGTCGGCCGACTGCGGCTGGGAGCGATCGATATTTTGCATCTGCCGGGCGAGCTGTTTGTCGAGTTTCAACTGGCGGCACAGACGCTGCGTCCCGACCGATTCATTTGCGTTGCCGCATATGGCGACTATGGCCCCGGCTACATTGGCACGGCCGAAGCTTACTCGCAAGGCGGTTATGAAACGGGCGCCGAGTCGCGCGTCTCGCGCGTCTCGCCACGGGCGGAAGCCGAGCTGATGCGCGCCATCGGCGATTTGCTGCAGTGAACGAAGCCTCACATCACTCGGCCACTCAATGTGCGCCGAAAATATCGTCGGTGGCGGCGTTGCTGTTAAACAATCGCGATCCTTTTTCATTGCGCATGCGGAGCCTCAGCTCGATGATCGGCTGGCCGCCGAGGTCGCGCAGTATTTCATAGAGCGCTGCGGCAATTCGATCGTCGCCGCCGCCCGCGGGAGTGCTGGACTCGGCGTAGACTTGCTCATAATACTTTACGGCCTCGTCATCGGTGCGCCCTGCCTTGGCCAGCGCCGCGGCAATCGTCAGCTTCGTCAACTCGGCATGGGAAGCGGCGAGCTGACGCTCGAGCGCGGCCAAATCGGCCCGCTCGCCGGCAGCGAGCAGCAGCAGGATTGCTCGTGACTGCAGTGCCGGGTCGCTTTCCGCATCCAGCAGCTCCTGCAGAATTTTGAGCGGGGGCTTTTGTTTTGACTGCCAAAAACCGGGCAAGACGCTTGCGGTTTCGCCGATGGACGGAAGGAAGGGTTCGCGATCCTGCTGCGCTCGTGAACGAGGCGTCGCCAGCAGCTTGAGAGCGGCATTTCGCACGGCCGGCACCTGATGGCCCACGAACGTCATCGCACGCTCGCCGCTTGGCACCGCGGCGTCGTTCAAAACGATCGTCAGCGCCGTCTGCAAAAGCTCGCTGTCGACTTCGGCCTGGTCGATCGCGCCTAGCGCGGCGTCGACAGCGGTTTTGTGGTCGAGTCGCGCGACCGCTGCCAAGGCAATTGCCCGCTGCCGATCATTCGCACTCGCACGATAGCGCTCACGCAGCCACCGGC
>DASXWB010000315.1:0-2014 GCA_036503915.1 Lacipirellulaceae bacterium
TATTGCGGCACGGAACATGCCAATATGTCGGGCCGCGTGTACGCGATGACTCCGGCCGACTACGCCGAGTGGCTTCAAGGTGCCCCGGGAACGGAGACGGCGCAAACCGCCGGCGGCAAGCTGTTCACTCAGTTTCGATGCCACTCCTGCCATCACGACGATTCGGAACTGCGCTCGCCGCCGCTCGATGGCATTTTCAACAACGCGGTCGCGCTGGCCGACGGTCGCACGGTGCGCGCCGACGATGACTATCTTCGCGAATCGATCGTCAATCCGATGGCGAAAGTGACGGCCGGGTTTCAACCGGTCATGCCCGCGTATCAAGGTCAACTCAGCGAGGATCAGCTGCTTTTGATTATCGAATACATCAAATCGCTGCCGCCGCGGGACCGCGGGAACGATGCCTCATGACGACGCGCACGGCTCCGGGCCGCAATTACCTGAACGTTGATTACCGCTTTCGCTCCTGGCTGTGGACCACGGATCACAAGCGGATCGCGATTCTCTACATGATCTCGATCACGGTATTCTTCTTCGTCGGCGGTGCCGCTGCGGTGCTGTTTCGGCTCGAGCTGATGACGCCCCGCGGCGACCTCGTGATCGCCGAGACTTACAACAAGCTTTTCACGCTGCACGGCGTGGTGATGATCTTCTTTTTTTTGATTCCGTCCATCCCGACGGTACTTGGCAATTTTCTGCTGCCGATGATGCTGGGAGCGCGCGACCTGGCCTTTCCGCGGCTGAATCTGGCCAGTTGGTACATTTTCATGGCAGGTGGCCTGCTGGCCGTTGGCGCGATTATTGCCGGCGGAGTCGACACGGGATGGACTTTCTATACGCCCTACAGCAGCACCTACACAAATACGAACGTCATGCTCACGGCGCTGGGCGCGTTCGTCGCCGGCTTCTCGTCGATCCTCACCGGACTGAATTTCATCGTCACGACGCACACGATGCGTGCGCCCGGTCTCACATGGTTTCGATTGCCGATTTTCGTCTGGTCCCATTACGCCACGAGCGTGATTATGGTGCTCGGCACACCCGTAGTCGCCATCACACTGTTGCTAGTGGCATTGGAACGCGGCTTGGGGCTCGGTATTTTTGACCCCAAGCTTGGCGGCGACCCCATCTTGTTTCAGCACCTGTTTTGGTTCTACTCCCACCCAGCCGTCTACATCATGGTGCTTCCCAGCATGGGTGTCGTCAGTGAAATTGTGCCGTGCTTTGCGCGAAATCGGCTGTTCGGGTACACGTTCGTTGCAATGGCCAGCCTGGCCATAGCCGTTATCAGCTTCTTCGTGTGGGGGCACCACATGTTTGTAAGCGGCCAATCGGTCTATGCCGGCTTGATATTCTCCTTTCTGAGCATGCTTGTGGCGGTCCCGTCGGCCGTGAAAGTGTTCAATTGGACGGCCACGCTGTACCGCGGATCGGTATGGCTCACCACGCCGATGCTCTACTCGCTGGGCTTTATCGGGTTGTTTACGCTGGGAGGCCTTACGGGCTTGTTTCTCGCCACGACAGCCGTCGACGTCCACGTGCACGACACGTATTTCATAGTGGCCCACTTCCATTACATCATGGTCGGCGGCGCGGTGATGGGTTATTTGGGCGGCATTCACTTCTGGTGGCCGAAAATCACGGGACGGATTTATCCGGAGTGGTGGGGCCGGCTTTCGGCCGGCATCATTTTCATCGGCTTCAATCTGACGTTCTTCCCGCAGTTCGTGTTAGGCTATCTGGGCATGCCGCGGCGCGTGCATGAGTATGTCGACGAATTTCAAGTTCTCAATGTGATGTCGTCGGCGGGCGCATCGATTCTTGGCGTCGGCTACTTGATCCCGCTGGCGTACTTGATCTGGTCGTTGCGCTACGGCCCGGTGGCGGGGCCGAATCCATGGCGGGCCACCGGCTTGGAATGGCAGACGCAGTCGCCGCCAACCACGTTCAACTTCGAAACGACGCCCGTTGTGACTGAACCGCCGTATCACTACGATCCGAGCGATTATCAGAT
>DASXWB010000316.1:0-5434 GCA_036503915.1 Lacipirellulaceae bacterium
CTGGATATCGCAGCACCGTCAGATGATCCGTATCGAGAATGATCATCTGCGTTTCGGGGGCTTCCGTTTTCGTCGCGCGCTGCGTCGATCTGCTTCGCGAATCTTAAGAGCCTCATCGTCGATCTTTTTCATAATCGGATCATTCGCGAACATCCCGAGTGTGAGCTTCCAATCGTCGCGCCCCGGCTCTCCGTTTGGACGTAATTGGTCAGAAAGCCGCGCGACTTCTTTTTCCAAGGCGGCAACGCGTTCTTCTAGAGTCGGTTGAGACATAGGTTAGTCCTCCGGCAAAGTGCGGCATCAATTATAGCTTTAGACCGATCTCAACCCAAGTTAGTTCGCATGCACGTGGCAACTACTGCAGCAGGTCCGTAAACTCAAACTTGGCCCCGTCAAACAGCCCGCAGTCGCTGAGCTTCAGGGCGGGAATCACCAAGAGCGCCATGAACGACAGTGTCATGTAAGGCGCTCGCAGCGACGAGCCCCAGCGCTTCACGAGCTTGTCGAGCTTGGCGTACGCGGCGCCGACTTCCTCGCAAGTACCGATGGCCATCAAACCGGCCACCGGCAGCGGCAGGACTTCGGCTACGCGCTCTTGCGCGCAGGCCGCCGACAGTCCGCCGCGCGCTTCCATCACCAGGTTGATCGCCGCGGCAATGTCGGCGTCACCCGCGCCCACTGCGATCACATTGTGCGAATCGTGCGCGACGCTGGAGGCCATCGCCCCACGCTGCAGCCCGAAATTCTTGATGAAGGCGAACGCCGACGGGGCTCTATAGTACCGGTTCACAACGACCAGCTTGAGAATGTCGAGATCAAGCTGGGCGTGTACTGCCCCGTTGACCACCTGCACCGGAAACGTGAGTCGGTTCGTGATCAGCTGACCGTCGAGCGCTTCGATCACTTGCAACTGAGATTTAGAATCGGCCGGCGCATAAACGGCAACGTCCTCAGCAGAGACTTTCGTCGGCGTGAAGTTGTTCACAACCGCCGGCTCGACCCGCGGAATAAACGTCCTGCCGCGTTCTGCCACAAGCTGGCCATCGATCCACGTTCGCAGTACTTTGAATTCGGCCAGCGAATCTACCTCAATAAAGTCTGCGGCGTCGCCGACGCGAAGCTGGCCGACATCCAACCCATAATGCTCGACCGGCGTGACGCACGCCGCGCGCAGCGCATCATATACGTCGATCCCGCCCTCGACGGCCCGGCGCACCAACAAATTGATGTGCCCCACCAGCAGCTCGTCCGGGTGCTTATCGTCGCTGCAAAGCATGGTCATTCCGGGATATTCAGCAAGCAGCGTGTACAGCGCATCAAAATTCCGGGCGGCCGACCCCTCGCGAATTGCAACTTTGCAACCGGCCGCCAGCTTGTCGAGCGCCTCCTCTTTGGTGAAAGATTCATGGTCCGTCGTAATGCCGGCCGCGATATATCGGGCCGCTTGTTCTCCGCGCAAACCGGGCGCGTGCCCGTCGACCCGCTTTCCGCGCTTGTGTGCCGCCTCAACCTTGGCCAGGCATGCCGGGTCGCCATGCAGGATGCCCGGGAAGTTCATCATCTCACTCAAGTAGCCAATCCGCGGGTCATCGAGCAATTGAACGACTTCATCCACATTGATCTCGGCACCGGCCGTCTCGAAGGTTGTCGCCGGCACACACGACGGCGCTCCGAAATAGAACTTGAACGGCACCTGCGCCGCGTTCTCCAGCATGTAGTGAACGCCGGCCACGCCGAGCACGTTGCCAATCTCGTGTGGATCGCTGACCGTCGCCACCGTGCCATTCACGACGGCGGCTCGCGCGAACTCGCTCGGCACGAGCATCGAGCTTTCAATATGCACGTGGGCATCGACGAAGCCTGGCAGCAGAAACGTTTGCGGCCGGTCGCTGGCTGCATCGATACCAACGATGCGGCCAGCTGCCACTTCGACACGCGCTGGATACGTGCGCCGACCGGCGATATCCACAATGTTGGACGTAATCGCGAAGCTGTTGACCATGTTTCATCTCGCTCCTCTTGAGTGGCACGCCTCCTGAAAGGGCGGAACCATGCCTCCAATGAATGCACGTGAGTTTACCGGTCAGGCAAACTTTTCCGAAAGTCCTGCATTGCTAACCGTCGATACTCGACCCCAGGTATTGGTCCAGGGGGGACCCCGGCCTCGGCTGCGCTCGTGCTGGCGCGCCGGCCGACGCACGAGACCTGCTGCTCATTGGCCCCCAAGGATCGACCGATGGTTTCTTCCCGCCCGTTTGCGATTGAGCTCACGAAGTGGTTCGCTGCGAGTCTATTGGCAACGAGTTGGGTTAGTCTCGTGAATTGCCCGGTCGCTGAAGCGGCGTCGCCGTCCGCTGGTGGGTGGAAGGCCGCCGGCGCAAGTCAACCGTCTTCCGAGGTAGCGCCGGCTTCATACGCCGCGTCATCCTCCGACGCGGCCGATCCATCGAAGCCGGCGCCGCGCTGGCGAATGCCCACCGCGCACATCGGCTCCGGAAACTCGCAAGCCGTCCGCACCGCGGCCCACAGTACCAGCCAAGTCAGCCAGCGCGACACCGAGTCCGTCGCAAGTTACTACGAGCCGACAACCTTCCAGCCGGCTGAAACAGCCAAGCCAATCACTGCGCCGCAACCGCGCGGTGCCACGCCGATGGCCAGCGTGCCGAAGCAGAACTTCTCGGTCGCAACTCCGCCGTCAGCGGCATACACGCAGCCGCGCCTGCCTGCTGCAACGCGGCCGCAGCATCCCTATGGTCCGCGTCCAAACGCCATCCCTTCGCACGCACGTCGGTTTGCTGCTCGCCAGCGAGGCGCATCTTACGGCTCAAAGCTATGGAATACCATCAATGTCGCCTTCGAGGGCGCCGACCAGTTAACGGCCGAGCCGGAAAACCTGCCGCTGCCGGAGCAACGCCGGAATCAAGGCCGTTTGGTCCCACCAACGCGTCGTGCACCGTCAATGCCAATGCAAGGGGAGATCCTTACTGGCCCCGATCCTTACTATGAGACCGGCCACGACATGAATTTGCCGTACGGTGAACACGGCGGTTTCGGCAGCGAGTATGGCTGCGCCGATTGCGGTGTCGCGTGCGGCGACGGCGCGTGCGGCTGCGAGCCCGGCTGCGGATGCAGCAGCGAAGCGGGCTGCGCCTGCGAGCCCTCATGCGGTTGCCCCTGTGGCTGCGGCGCGGAAACCCCGTGCATCTTGGCGTGTGGCGATGACGTGTGCCTGATGGGCGAGGGCGACCCCGAGGCCTGCCACACGATTCGCATTGGTGTTCCCAAGTGGCAGGAGCTGACGGTCTTCGGCGGCGTCCACGGCTTCAAAGGCCCATACGATCAAACGCGCGACAGCGGCAACTTCGGTTTTCACGAGGGATTCAACGCCGGCTTCAAAGTGCCATTCAGCGACGCCGGCTACCAGATCGGCTACCAGGCCGTCCACAGCCAGCTGCACGGCGACAAGGACACGGACATCGCGGACCCGCACACGCAGCAGTTCATCACCGTCGGCCTGTTTCGCCGCGCTCAGAACGGCGTCCAGCTCGGCGTCGCTTGGGACATGTTGCGCGACGAGCGCTTCGGCGCGATCGACTTCCACCAGCTGCGCGGCGAGTTGAGCATGATCGATCGCGGATGCCACGAATTCGGCCTGGTCGTGGCCGCGCATCTCAACGAGCACGAAATGTTCCCCGCCGACGAAGATAACGGAAGCCCTGTGTTCCAAGCCACCGACCAATACCTGTTGTTCTACCGCTTTCACGGCGACCGCGGCGGCGAGGGCCGCGTCTACGGCGGCTTCAACGATGATGAGGACGCCATCATCGGCTCCGACCTGTTGATTCCAATTCAGGACCGCTGGAGCCTGGCCACCGGCTTCACCTATCTGGCGGCCGAAGAAGACGCCGGCCAGGAGGGCGCGTCCCACGAAGCGTGGAACATCGGCATCACCCTGGTGTGGCATTGGGATTGCCGCGCACGCAAGAGCCACTCGAACTGCTACCGGCCGCTGTTCAATGTGGCCGACAACGGCTACCTGATCGTCGATGAACGGCCCGGGGCGCCAGCCACGGGCGGCGGCGGCTAAAGCAAACTCCCGTACCTTTTAAAAGGTTTTTGGGGGTTCGACAATCAAGGGCCGCTCTCTTTCGCGCGCGCTTTCTTGCCATTTGGCGCCGATCGACACATGCTGCGTGGTTCCTCCGCGCCAGCATTTCTGCTTTAATGGTATCGCTAGACCATGCGGTCCACCGATAGCCAGTTCCACGCTGGGAGACATCTGATGCAGGGAACGATTCGTAAGCGCCCAAAGTCGCCGCCGCAATGTGCCATGCTCGCCATTTCGCTCTGCGCCAGTGTGTTCGGCGCCGTCGTACAGGCCCAGGAGTCGCCCGACGCCGGGCAGCGCTGGTGGAAGGGCAATATTCACACGCACTCCTTCTGGAGCGACGGCAACGACTTCCCCGAAATGATTGCCGACTGGTATCGCTCGCACGGCTACCACTTTCTTGCGCTTTCGGACCATAACGTGCTAAGCGAAGGCACGCGCTGGATGAAGGTCGACGAGGTTGTCAAGCGCGGTGGCAAAGAAGCTCTCGAAAAATATCTTAAACGCTTTGGCGACAAGTGGGTGGAAACTCGTGGAACGGCCGGCACGCCCGAATACGAGATTCGCCTGCAGCCGCTCGATCGCTTTCGCAAGCTCGTCGAGGAGCCGGGCCGTTTCCTCATGATTCAGGGCGAAGAAATCAGCGATAAGGCCGAAGGCGTGCCTGTGCATCTCAACGCCACGAACGTAGCCGAACTGATCCAGCCGCTTGGCGGCCGCACCGTCGCCGAGGCAATCGATAACAATCTGCGCGCCGCCGAAGAGCAGGCTCGCCGCACCGGACGCGACATCCTGGTGCACCTGAACCACCCCAACTTCGGCTGGGCAATTACGGCCGAAGACATTGCCGCCGTCCTTCGCGAGCGGTTCGTCGAGGTTTACAACGGCCATAACGCCGTCAACCACATGGGGAACAATCAGCGCGCGAGCGTCGAGCAAATCTGGGATATCGCCAACACGATTCGCCTCGGCCAGCTGGGTGCACCGCCCCTCTTCGGCGTGGGCACGGACGACAGCCACAATTACCATAAACCGGGGGGCGCTCGCCCCGGCCGCGGCTGGACCTGGGTCCGCGCAGCTGCGCTGGAACCCAAGGCACTTATCCAGGCCATGAAGGCTGGCGACATGTACGCTTCCAGCGGCGTCACGCTCCGCGATGTTCGCTACGATGCCGCCAAGAAAACTCTGCGAATCGAAATCGAGCCGCAATCCGGCGTGCAATACACGACGCAATTCATCGGCACAAAAATCGGCTACGACGGCGCCTCCGAACCGCGCACGGATAAGGACGGCAAGCCGATCCGCACCACGCGCAAGTATTCGTCC
>DASXWB010000317.1:0-1827 GCA_036503915.1 Lacipirellulaceae bacterium
CAGGCACCCTCATTGATTCATTCTATTTTCGTCATTCGACATTCGCCCCAATGCCTTTCACCCGCCACCAAGTTCTGACCCGCCTCCGCGCACGCATCAACGAAGGCGTCCCGATCATCGGCGGCGGCGCGGGCACCGGCATCAGCGCCAAGTGCGAGGAGGCGGGCGGTATCGATCTTATCGTTATCTACAACTCCGGGCGCTTCCGCATGGCCGGCCGGGGTTCGTTGGCCGGCCTGATGCCCTTCGGCAACGCCAATCAGATCGTCAAGGAGATGGCGAATGAAATCCTCACCGCGGTGAAGCATACGCCAGTCCTCGCCGGCGTCTGCGGGACGGACCCATTTGTAATTCGCGACAAGTTTCTGCGCGAGTTGACGGAGCTGGGCTTCGCGGGCATTCAGAATTTTCCCACGGTCGGATTGATCGACGGCAATTTTCGGGCAAATCTCGAGGAAACCGGGATGGGGTTCCAGCTCGAAGTCGAATGGATTGCCACCGCGCACGACATGGATCTGCTCACCACCCCGTATGCGTTCGACGCCGCGCAGGCGCAAGCGCTTACGAAGGCAGGGGCCGACATCATCGTGGCCCATATGGGCCTCACAACAAGCGGCAGCATCGGCGCAAAAACGGCCGCGTCACTCGACGAGTGCGTGCCGCGCGTCGCTGAAATCGCCGATGCAGCCCGCGGGGTTCGGCAGGATGCGCTGGTCCTGTGCCACGGCGGGCCAATCGCCATGCCGGAAGATGCCCAATATATCCTCGATCGCGTTCCGGCAGTCGACGGTTTCTACGGGGCCAGCTCCATGGAGCGCCTGCCCACGGAAATCGCGCTCAAAAAACAAGTCGAGCAATTCACTACGATCCGGCGCAATGTGAGATAGGCTGTCATAAATTCAAAGGCGTCATCGTGAAACAATTGGGAAACGCGCTCGTCCTCGCTCTATTTGCGGTTGCCTCATCGTCCGCAGCGGCTGCCGAGCCCTGGGCGGATTCTCGGCTAAGCTTTCAGGAAGGCCTCGTCGCTTGGCTTGATGGAAGCGCTCAAAACGCGGCACGCAAGGCGCGCAACGAGCCGGAACTGGCCAACGGCGACAACCTGGCCGTGTGCTACGACAGCTCGGGCCACCAGCGCCATGTTCGCCGCAACGACCCGGTGTCGCAGCCGGCCCTTCGCCTCGTCGGGCCGCATGGCTTGGTGCGCTTCGATGGCCTGGCGGATTCACTTTCGGCCGACCGAATTGGAGTTAAGTTCAATGAGCTGACAATCTTTATCGTCGCGGCGCCGCACGGCAGCGAGGGCGGATTTCCCGCGCTTCTGGCCATGAATGCGGCCGGCGAGCAGGACTATACGTCCGGGCTGACGATTGATTTGGGACCCTTTGCGGCCGGAACCTTCGACGCGCTCAATGTCGAGGGAAACGGGTTCGGCGGCGCACGCGATCTCAAGAACAACGCGGAGCCGTTCTCACGATTTACCAGGATCTGCACGACATCGAAAGTCGGTCCGCAGGGCGTCTCACTGTATGTAAATGGAAATCAGGAAGCGTCGCGCGAACGGACGCAATCGACGATCGCAATGGATCAGTTGGTGGTCGGCGCTCGGTACTACGGCGTGCCGCTTGGAATTCGTGGGTTCTTCGCCGGAGAAATCGCCGAAGTGCTAGTTTTCGATCGCGTGTTAACCGACGCCCAGCGCGGCGAAGTCGATCGGTATCTGGCGTCAAAGTACAAGGACGTCGCGCCGATTCCGCCGCGCTCGCTGGTTGCCGGCGCCAAGTCGCTCAACTACGTGCTCGACCCGCCTCCTGTGCAAATGTTCGT
>DASXWB010000318.1:0-15074 GCA_036503915.1 Lacipirellulaceae bacterium
ACCAGGTCACGCATATATTGATTTCAGCGGGTCTCAATAAGCGGACAATGCTATTCAAGGTGAGCACGTTTGCTGCGCATATCGAGGAGATCATACAGGCGGCATCTGGTCAAAGGGGCTGTAGATACTCGTTACAACTCACCGGCGAAACATCGAGTAAGCTTGTGCTGGTAAAATCGCCAACCGCCGAAGACATTGCCAAGGTTCAGCAGAAACTCCAGTTGTTGCCGCCAGAACCGCCTATTGCCGAGCCCTAATCCCCCTACCGCGAGCGCCTGCTGTCGGGCGAACAAAGGAACGGTTGCCATGTTCGGTCTAAGCACTGCTGAGATGATTATTCTTCTCGCGCTACTCCTCATTATGGCTCTTGCCGTTGCCCTTCGGTCCGCACGCCGAAAGTAGCCAGACACACTTAATGACCCACCACCCAAACAGCGGTGGTCTGTGATTAAGTGTGCGGCCTAAGACGTGGGCGGGGTTGCGCAGTTAGGGAGTGATAATGCCTGCGGATATGCTTGTGATTGGAGCCTTTGCTTTCGTCATTGGATTTTTGGTCGCGTCCGGTCTTGCGCTGTATTGGTGGCGTGGACTCTGGAGGTGGCTCGCGTTGATTCCAGTCGCGGTTTTGGCATTCGTCGCCATCCGCATCCTGGTCCAACCAGAGGCGCATAATCTGTGGCCATTTGAGATTCTTCTCTGGTGTACAGGCTGCGCGTTCGCACTGGCAGCCTTGTTTTATGTCCGCCTGCTAAAACCTACTGGACACACTTAATCACAGACCACCGGCTTTTTCATGCGCGGCGCGGTAGGATAGCGGCATGGATGACACGCCCAAATTCCGTCGCCCGCACTTCAGCCTGAAGGCGCTCCTCATCATCATGGCGCTGGTTGCAGCCTTCATCGGAGCGTATGTCATTGGCTATCAACGTGGCTATGAAGCGGCGAAAGCCGAATCTCGGGCAAACTACGTGATATGGGACAAACCTTAGGCATCGCGTGCCCACTCATTAGGCCGCACAGATAATCACAGACCACCATGTTTAGGGTGGTGGTGCATTAAGTGTGCAGAGCTAAATCCGACCAGCTCCGTCGCACCGGTCGCAAAGTACGTTCACGTCGACAACTTGCTGCCCGTCGCCATCGCAGCAAATGCAATCTGAGCCGTTATGTTTACCCGATCCGTCGCACACTGGGCACGGAATAGATTCCGTCGCTTCCATGCACCCTGAGCCATCGCATTCGGGGCATTCAGGCATAGAGAGAGAGCGCTGATTTAGAGAGAGGGCAAGAACTCCCACCGCCGCCAGCATAGCAAAGCCGGTGGTGCGCTCCTAAGTGTGCAGGGGCAATTCCCGGCAAAGTTTGGGGAAATGGGATAAATACCGCGAAAGTGCTATATCAATTCCTTGTGCGTGCCGGTTAGGCTGAATTCCCGCGAAACGCTTCGGACCCTCTCTCTAATCGCAATGGCCACTGAAGGCTAAATGCATGACAAGCACGTCATTTGCAACTCCTGCGGGTCAGCAGCAGTAGTAAAGGCGACAGAAGGCGAACTCTATCCGCCTGCGGGGCAAAGCAAGGCAAGGGTTTTCCTGGTGATCGACTGCCCTAATTGTGGACGGCGCGAGCAACTGGAATCGTCCCAGCAAGCCGATTCATAATAAGCCGTTAGCGACTTCTCAAGCCCGCCCGACAGCCGGCGCTCGCGGTAGGGGGCTATGGCCCGGGCGAATGAACGGGACGGGAGTCAATTCGCTGGTAGAGTGCGTGAATCAATGACTCCCGTTCCTTTTGATTCATTTTGATTCATACGATCTCGTCGAAGTTGAAAGCCTTCCCTCGGTATCGCCACAATTGCCCCCAGCAAGCCACTTCCGCAGGCTGCCAAAGCCAAGGGCCCTGCAAGGTTGCTGCCGAGGCTATGCACCCCGTTCAGCCCATTGAAATAGAGATATAGGATCGGCAACCCAGGAAAGATGAATGTTGCTAAAGTACCGCCGATCATCGCGCCCGCCAACGTGCTTCCGTTGCGTTGTGCCGCAACAGCGATTCCGCCGAATGAGCCGAGTGCCCAGGGCACGACCTGCGTTAGGACTAACACCAACGGCAGTTCTAGGTCAAACAAGAACCAATGCATAACGAATGCAACAAACGCGACGCCTGTCGCAGCAGAAAGCAGTGTTCGCAAACTGAACTGACGGCTATTCATGCCTGCCATTCTACCACAAGCGCAAATAGGCCCCTGTCGCCAGCAAGATCGCGATCAGCGTGGTGGCGATTAGCAGAGTGCGAAGGGTGAAGCGAAAGGGTAGCCAGGGTAGTGCGGCCAAAACGAAGAAAAATACAACTAGTATTAAATGCGAAAATCCTTGCCCGACGCCAACACGTGACACGGTGCCAACGGAAAGGCTGATAGACTTCGGTCTGACGACACCGAGATTGTGCCGGTTTATGCGAAGCGGCCCTTTCGCACTGAACTGCTCGCCGATCATTACCTGCCCGTTGATTGACGAGACTCTACGATTAACCAAGGGTACAAATACGTTATCAAGCCACCAATAGCTACGTACCCACAGCGCTAACAGCAGCGCACACGCCGTCAGGCCGAGCGCGGTCACGGCAATTCGCAGGTACTTGAGCATGGCAATTCGCCCCCGCGACCGATGACCTGCTGTTGGCGATGTGGACTCGGGCCTAATTCTGCCGACTACTTTGGGTTTCTTCTCGACCGTGGTCTGCAATTCCACGAGCAGATGTCGCACGTCGTCAACCCGCAGTTTGTCACCGATTCTATTGGGCGATCACGCCGACTTTCAACTTGCCGTCGGTAGTCCAGCGGTCTCCGCCGCCATTGCGGCCTTCCAGCTGCTCGTGAAAACCGTCCACAGTGTATTCTTCTGATAGCCGTCCGGTCTGCTTGAGATTCTCGAACAAATGATCGCGCTCCGCATCGACATCCGGCGAAATGTGGTGCGTAATCTGGCCCGTCGTGTGGCTCAGTCCGACCCGCTCGTCATAGGAAGCGGACCCGATCCAAATTGGCCGGCCATCGGCGTCTTTCGTCGTTGTCCTCCAGAATCGAACATGGTGGCGCTTCCGCGGACTGCCGCCCACCGGTTGTTCGAATGCCAAGTCTTCCTTGCGGCCGAAGAGAAACAGATCGCTCACGGGGGCCTCGTCGTCGGGGCGCGAAAGCACCGTATCGGCGGCGATCTTTAAATCACTCGTCAGGCCCAGCGCTGCGGCCGGGTGCCACCTGGCAGCTTGCATCGTCGAGATGATCTCTGCCCGCGTGCCGATGAGAGATACATTCAATGGATCGCCCGGATGACCGTCGCTCGTCTGCGTGATTCGCGGGTTATCGTCGAACGACGGGTGATGTCGTGCATAGTCTTCCCAAATCATCGGGATGATGATGTAGGCCGCCAACACGTACAACACGACGAGACCAAACAGCGTGTACAACCAGCGCCGCTTTTTCCTTTCCGAAAGCACCGGCCGCGGCGCATCAATTTCATCGCTCATCGTCGTCCTATAACCAAAGGCGCGTACCGAGCCTCCAACTGGCTGAGTATCGCGACGATCGCAATCGTGGCAGTCGCGGCCAGCAATTCTGCCGAAGCCGCCGCAGTCATGCCAGCTTTCTCGGCGCAGCACGCCCCGCGTCGACCTTACCACATTCCGTGGCCGATTCCAAACGTTTTCCGCGCGAGCGCGCGGGAGCTTTTTCTTCGCGTTTACTTCAGAAACAACTTGGTTCTTGAATTTGATTCTTGTTTTCGGCCACCTAGTATGCTAATGTACACGTACGTTGGGAAGCTGTAAGCTGTTAGCTCTCACCTGTTAGCGGACAGAATAACCGTCAACCAATACAACCAACTGGGCTACTGCTGCGCGCCGACCGGTTCTGGCTCTCGACAATTGACCCTAGACTCTTGACCCGTCGCTGTGTCCAAATCGCATCAGGTGGCCAAAAGTATGTGGGGGGAGTTTTGGACATCTGACCCGCGTAGGCGCGTTTTCCCGATCGCAGATTCGCCGTGGCGAACACTCGCACAGCAAAATATGCTGCCTACTTACTGTCGGTAGACAAACGCGCTCAAAACCGCGGGCGGAGAGTTTTGGACATCTGACCTTCCCCGCGAAAACCCGCGCTGGCTGACGACTGAAAGCTGAGAGCTGATCGCTGATGGCCCAACGAATCTCGCCCCACCGGCTGGCAGTTTTGCCCCACCCCCGGGACGAAATTCACAGAATTCTGCCCCACCCCCACGCACAAACTCTAAGCCGCCAAACGATTTGCAGCTGGCGCGTGGGGCGAAATTCGCCGAATATCGCCCCACGAAAAAAAGAAAAAATTTGCTGGGGTGAAATTCAAGAAGAGCCTGTCCCGAAGCCGCGCCTCGTTTCGTCCAGCACATGATCAATCGAATCCAGGTGCATCACATGTAAGGTGGCGGGCCGCTAAGTGGCACACCTAGCGACGACGACCAGCCATCAACAATGCAAACGCGCCGGCAAGGCACGCGATACCGAGGATTGGATAGCCGATGCGAAAGTAAATATGCGTTGGGCCTGGCTCAAATGCAGCAATAAAGCCATACACGCAAAATGCCGCGACCAGTAGCAGTAACAACGCCAATGCGTTGCGCATTTGTGAGTTCCTATTCGAGTGCGCCTTCGCCTATCGAGTGCCCCACGAGTTGGCCGGCAAAACCGCCAATTGCGCTAATGACCAGGACCGCGATTGCTCCGCCAAGAATTCTCATGGGGACTATTGAGTGATTGCATCTCGTCAGCGCGTTCAGGATAACACAGGAAGCATTGCACCTTAATCTCGACGACTTGCTGTCCCGCACCATCACAATAAGTGCAGATCGAGCCGAGCAGCTTTCCTGTACTGTCACAGGCGCGGCAGAATACTGTTTCCACAGAGAGGACGTAGCCTGTTCCCTGGCATTCGGAGCAGCCAGTCATATGACCACTCAAGATTGATTTTTTAGAAGAGAAGGCCCACCGAGATCAGCATAGCCACGGCGTTTTCAAAAATCTAGATCGCCCTGGCCATCGCAAATGACCGGCCAGGATATCCCACTCGCTCGCCCTGCTACCGATCCGCGCCTAGAAGGCATGGTGACTAGATCAGCCACACCAGAATTGAGATTCCCGCGAAGGCGTTCGACGTTAACTTGTTCGTCCATCGGGATGGCTGTCGGCGCTCGCGGACGAAGCGGGGATGCGGAGCCCGGTTCCCTCGCAAGCGGCGCAAACGCAATGTTTCTCCACCAGCTGCGTGCCCCGACTGTTGCAGCCTGGGCAGGTGCGGCCATAGACTCCTCCGCTGCCGCCGCAATCGGCGCAGGGCGCTTCCTCAACGCGCCGCAGAAAGCCGGCGCCGATGCAGATAGGACAGTAACGCGTGGACATAACGCGATGCGAGCTTTGCTTGAAGTATTCGCTGACAACCGCCGACGGACCATCCCCTTTTCGGGTGCCCGCCGTTCACTGAATTGGTTCGGGCCACGACACTGCGACACATATCCGCAGCGGAAAAGGGGACGGCGATGAAGAAGCGACGTGCCCGCCGACGATCAGCGCGAGCGTCATCGCTGGCGCTCGCCGACCATTCACTGAAGACGATTGTGCCCTTTTGGGCGCCATGGCGTGCGACAGGTACCATTGCCTGCCAGCCTTTATCGCCTGGTACGGCTATGGAAATGCGTGCAGCCTGGCCATCGTCGATCGATACAGGCGTGATTTGCGTATGCTGACATTTATAGTCTTCGGGCGTGCCGACGTTTAAACTTGCGGCCGCCCACACATCGACCTTTGAGCCGCTTTCGTTACGGAGTTCGTAGACGGCTTGCCGGCCGGTTTCCGTTGTCGTGACCGACAGCAGGCGGATGGGAAGGACATTGGGTTGCAACTGTTTCGGGATCAAGACGCCTTCGGTAAGCAACAAGATCAGAACGGCGACAACAATCGCCGCAATGCCGATCTTCCATTTCGTCGTCATGATGGACGCCGCTTAGCGGAATGCAAAGGGGAGATTGGATTGCCAGCGGAAGCAACCTATGCGATCGGCTCTTGCGGGAAGCGCAGGCCGGTGCCTTTACAGGTTTCGCAGACTCGGTGCAGCTCGACGGGTTGCGTGCCGCGGCCGTCGCAGGCCGAGCAATTGCGGCTGGCAATTCGTCCGACGCCGCCGCAGTCGGGACAGGCAGTGTATTCGGTGCGGCGCACAAACCCGACGCCCTTGCAGCTGGGACAATACCTGATCGTCATACCTGCTGTATACTCCGGCCAGGCTTTTTGCGAAACAACCTGGCCGGATTCGACTGGAGTGGATTACAAGGGTCTAGTTCATGCTTCAGCTCTTGCGTTTGGTGAACACGCCGAGCAAAAATGCGGCCACCATCGAAATAATAATGCACGTGACTACGATTTGCGCTGGGGTCGCCATAGGCAGCGTTCGGAGGCGTCGCTCTCGATGGTTTGGCGCGGCAAGTTAAGTACTTTATCGGGAACGAGTATAGCTCAGGCGGTGCGCAGGGTGAAGAACAATCTGCGTCCTGAAAATACGCTCCCGGCCGCTTCGATTATTCGCTACGCCAGTCTCTAACATGGCCGACGCTACGACCTACCCCAAAGTCGCCCAACTTAAGGACGTCGCGGCGTTTCGCGCAAGGCTTGGCGAGTTGGCATTGAATATGCCCGTGGATGAGCGAGTGTTGTCGGCCGCCGAACGCTCGCCGTTGGCCCAGCCAATAACCGTCGGGCAGTTTGTGATTGCAAATCGCTGGTGCATTCACCCAATGGAGGGGTGGGATGCCAACCGCGACGGATCGCCTTCCGAGCATACGCTCCGGCGCTGGCGCAATTTCGGGCTCAGCGGCGCGAAGCTGATTTGGGGGGGCGAAGCAGCGGCTGTGCGGCCGGATGGACGGGCCAATCCAAACCAGACGCTGGCCACCGAATCGAACCGCGCGGGCTTGGCCGCGCTCTTGCGCGAGTTGACCGCGGCGCATCGCGAAGCGTTCGGTTCGCTCGAGGGGCTCGTCGTTGGGCTGCAGCTCACGCACTCGGGGAGATTCTGCAAACCGGACGATCACCATAAGAGCGCGCCGCGAATCGCATATCATCATCCACTGCTAGATGAGAAGTTCAAGATCGATTCGGCGGACGACCACGTCGTCTTCAGCGATGCCGAGCTGGACGAGCTGGTCGATGCCTACGTGGCGGCGGCCCGATTGGCGCGCGACGTGGGCTTTCAGTTTGTCGACGTGAAAGCCTGCCATGGTTACTTGCTGCATGAATTTTTGAGCGCACGACGGCGGCCGGGAAAATACGGCGGCGACCTGGCCGGCCGTTCCCGTTTGTTGCTGACCATCATCGACCGCGTGCGCGACGAGCTGCCCCAGCTCATGATCGGCGTGCGGCTGAGCGTGTTTGACTTTGTGCCGTATGCGACCGGTCGCGAGATCGGCCGGCCGATGGATTTCGAAAAGCTGGTGCCGTATGACTGCGGCTTCGGCTGCTCGGCCGATGACCCGCTTCAGATCGACCTAACGGAGCCGCTCGCGCTGATGCGCACGCTTGTTGAGCACGGCGTGGCGATGCTCAATGTCACGTGCGGTAGCCCGTATTACAACCCGCACATCCAGCGGCCGGCGATCTTCCCGCCGATCGACGGCTATCTGCCGCCCGAAGATCCGCTTGTCGGAGTCGCGCGGCAGATCGATGCCGTGCGCCGATGCAAACAGGCGCTGCCGCACGTGCCGATGGTAGGCACGGGCTACAGTTATCTACAGGAGTATTTGCCGCATGTCGCGCAGGCCGCGGTGCGCGCGGGCTGGACCGACTTCGTCGGTCTTGGGCGCATGGTGCTCGCCTATCCCGAGCTGCCCGCCGACACGCTTTCGGGCCGGGCGCTCGCGCGCAAGCGCGTTTGTCGCACATTCAGCGACTGCACGACTGCCCCCCGCAACGGGCTCATCTCGGGCTGCTTCCCACTTGATCCTTACTACAAAGCGCTGCCTGAGCGCCACCAGCTTCTTGAAATCAAACAGCGCTGGTTGTCGTAAAGGTACCAACGGTCGCGCCGCCACCATGGCATAACGTCGGTACGACATCTTTTCGCGGATGCCGCTTCGTGCCGTCGTTCTGGAGCGCGTCCAGAAGGTCGTTTGGCACGTTGTCTGCATGCTTAATTGGGCGAGGAACAGCCGTTTGATAAGGAACATCAACCTCGCGTCACGCGAGCATTCTCGAACTTCTCGGGAGTCGAAAAATGTTCAAGCGCATTGTCTTAGCATTGGCATGCGTTGCCGCATTTAGTGCGGCCACTGTTGCCACGCCTGAAAAGGCCGAAGCTGGTTGGCGCTATCGAGGACGTCCGTCGGTAAGCTTTTACTACGGGCCGCGATATGGTTATTACCGGCCATATCGCACGTATTACCGCAGCTACTACCGGCCCCGGTATTACGACTCGTACTACTACGGGTACCCGCGGTATTACAGCTACCCGGATTACTACTACTACAGTGGACCGCGTGGTCGGGTGGCGTTCTCGTTTGGCTTCTAGGCGCCGTTGTAAATCTGACACAAGTGCTGTCCAAGTGACGGCGCTTTTTACGCCGCAGATGGCCACGTTAAAATATGGTCTCTGCGGCGTAACTATTTATGCGGCATTGCTTTCGGCTTAAATCAAAACGCCCGGGCACTAAATGTGCCGCTCATTGATCGCGAAAGTCAATCGCCCGGCCGTCGGGCTGCCATCACCCCCCGTTAAGTGCGGGATGCACCAAAGCGTCCCGCGAGGAGACTCAGATGTTGAAGCGTGCGTTGTTGGCGCTTGCGTTCGTTGCGGCGCTGGGCGCGGCAGGAATGGGCGTCGCGAATAAGGCCGAGGCCGGCCATGGTCACTTCTATGGTGGCTATTACGGCGGTTACGGAACTTATTACCCATCGTATTACGGTGGCTACGGACATGGGCCGCGGTTCTCGTACTACCGAGGCTTCGGCTCGCATTATGGCCACCACGGCCACCGAAGTCGCCACCATGGCCATCATGGCCATCACGGTCATGGACACCGCAGCGGCGTGTCCTTCTCGATTGGTTTCTAACGACGCCAACAAGGTGCCGCAATAGAATTTGACGGGCGGCAGCGCCGGCGCGCAGCGCGGGGCTGCCGCTTCGTTGCTTCCGAGCTTGTTGCTTAGGAGACAGACGATGAGGTCATGGAAACGGCTGACCCTCGCCGTGGCGAGCGCCGCGGCATTCACGATCGTCGGCCTCTCGCCAATGAGTGCTGAAGCTGACCATCGCCATCGGCATCATGGTCACCGCCATCACGGCCATCACGGTCATAGGCACCACGGTCATTGGCATCATAATCACTGGCACCACCGGCCGTACCTGGCCGGACCCCCGATCGTGCTTCGCGGCGCGTACTATCCGGCGCAGTACTATTACGCGCCGCCGATCTGGTACGATTACGGCTACATCGGTCCGTACTACGGCGGCGACGTTTATTACCACGGATGGTAGCCGGGCCGAACGTTGTTGGGATGCGCCGCACGCGCGATAATACAGGAGCGTTTGGTCGCTTTTGTATTCGATTGGCGCCGCCATGCTATCTTTTCGTCTGTGGACGATCTTCTACGTGTTTGCGCTCTCGGCCGCCGCGATGGCGACGTTTGGTGCATTAGGCATCTTCGTCGCAGCGATTGTTTTGGGTTTTTGGGCGTGGATCTACAACGGGCCTGAGCCGACGTCGTGTCTGCAGTGGGCAATTCTGTTTTTCTTGATCGTGACGGCCTTGGTGTTACTTTTGCCTGCCGTTCAAGTGGCGCGAGAGTCGTCTCGCTCAGGTACCTGTATAAACAATCTTAAGAACATCGCATTGGCAACGATCGCTCACGAAGCGGCTCATGGACATTTTCCCGCCGCGCACACCGTCGACGCCAAAAACCAACCGTTACATAGTTGGCGCGTGCTGTTGCTGCCTCGGCTCGAACGTCAAGACATTTTCGAAACGGTCAAATTCGATGAACCTTGGGACAGCCTCAGTAACCGCAAATGGTCAACGGTCGCACTCGACCACTATCAATGCCCGAGCGAGGGTTCAACTGCTGCGATCACAAGCTATTTTGCAATCGTCGGGCCTCAAACGGCCTGGCCACCGACCGGTGATCGCAAGATGAGCGGTCTCACGGACGGTCCGGAACAGACGATCTTGTTAATCGAGGCTCGTGGACGAAATACTCAATGGGCCGAACCGAAGGATCTCACGTATGCCGAAGCGGTGGACTTACTAAGCAAGCCAATTGAGCCGGAAGAGGCGCATCACAGAGACAACGGATTTTTCTACAAGCCATCGCTTGGCCGAAGCGTTGCGTTCGCGGATGGGCATGTGGCGTTGATTCAATGCCCCATTGACCGGAAGTTGGCGGAGGCACTCTTGACCGTTGCTGGCGGCGAGAAGATCAATCTGAGCACGATAAGGAGCATCACTGAGCCGCAGCTTGATTATTCGAAGTGCTATGGAGTTGTTTTGTTTATCATACTGTCGCTGTTGCCGGCGATGTGGGTGCGGCCGCGAACGCGAGACTCCGCTGTGGCCGAAGCGAGATCTGGCCGGCGCGAGTGAGCTAAAGTTCGACGGCTAACGGCGCTATTTGACTTCGAGCATACGCTCCAGAGCAATAAGCGCCCAGCGCGCTGTGTCGCCATCGACTTCGATGACGTTCACCGGCGTGCCCGCGGCCAGGTTTTCGAGGCTCCAGCAGAGGTGCGCGAGGTCGATCCGGTACATCGTGGCGCACATGCACACCACGGGCGAGAGGAAGTAAATCTCCTGCTCCGGGTGCTCCTGCTTGAGCCGATTCACCAGGTGCAATTCGGTGCCGATGGCCCATTTGGTGCCCGGCGGCGAGGCTTCGACCGTTTTGATGATCTTGCTCGTTGAACCGGAAACGTCCGCCAGCTCGAATACCTCGCGCGGGCACTCGGGATGCACCAGGATCTTGATGCCGGGATGCTTTTCGCGAAACAGCCGCACATGTTCCGGGCGGAACATCTGGTGCACGCTGCAGTGGCCCTTCCAGAGGATCACTTTGCTCGTGGACAGTTGCTGTTCGCTGTTGCCGCCGAGTGAGTCCGCGTACGGGTCCCAGACAGGCATCTGGTCGAGCGTAATGCCCATTCCGAGCGCTGTGTTGCGGCCCAGGTGCTGATCGGGGAAGAACATCACGCGGCTCGTGCGTGCGAACGACCAGCGAAGCGCCGCCTCGGCGTTCGACGACGTGCAAACGATGCCGCCGTGCCGGCCGACGAACGCCTTCAAGCTCGCGGCCGAGTTGATGTAGGTGACCGGTGTAATGTCGTCCGTATCGATCACTTCGCTCAACTGATCCCAGGCGTCCTCGATTTGATCGATCGCGGCCATGTCGGCCATCGAGCAACCTGCAGCCATGTCGGGCAGAATCACCGGGACCCGAACGCCATCGCGTTCGGCCAGCTTCGCCGGCCGGTTCGCCAGGATGTCGGCCGTCTCGGCCATGAAATGAACGCCGCAAAACACAATGTAGCGGCAGTCGCGGCTTTCGGCGGCGTGCTGGCTCAGGCCGTAGCTGTCGCCGCGAAGGTCGGAGAGGGCAATCACCTCGTCCTGCTGATAATGATGGCCGAGGATCAACAGCCGCGGCCCGAAGTCGTCGCGAATCCGCTGGATGCGCGCAGTCAGCTCCGTGTTCTCCAGCGATTTGTAAGGCTGGAGCTCAAAGTGGGGGGCCGGCGTTTCAACGGCAACGGGCATGGATGTGTGGCGAGGCAGTAAGACGGTCAGGTGTTCAGAGAATTATACAATCACGCGACGCAAGCATCGAGATGCTGTCATTCTCGCGCGAGCAGCTCAAAGCTAGCGACTGCTGGGCCGGTTGGGCGAAGTTTACCGCTTGCTCGTGTCGATAAGGCAATACGTGTGACCGCGACGATGGTGCTCAACGTTCGGAACGACCGCATGGAAAAGATTACGCCCGATCCAGTCGCCCGAGCGGCAGCCGTCGCACCGCCTGCCGTCAACGATCCTCTGGCCAGGCTGCCCACTTACGCACGAGGACTGCTGCAGATCGAGGTTGCGGTCACAGTGACGCTTGCCGCCCAGCGCAAGCCGATTCAAGAGATCCTCGAGCTCGGCCCAGGCTCGATTGTGAAGTTCGAGAAGACCTGCGACGAGCCGCTCGAGCTGGCCGTCGGCGATCGCGTCATCGCCACGGGTGAAGTCGTCAAAGTAGGTGACAAGTTCGGCCTGCGCGTCGGCCCACGGCAATGAGCGGAAAGCACGGAGCAAGGATTCTGGCCCGCTCCACACGCCTCGTTCCCCGTTCCATGCTCCCCGCCCTTCGGTGTCGCTCGGCTCGCGGCGTCTACTCTTCGAGGCGTCGACATCCCGCCGTCCGCCAACAAAAAACCTGCCCCGAACTTACGTCCGGGGCAGGTGCTAGTCACGCAATTTAGTTGCTGGCTTTAGCGAACGAAGCTCGTGCGAACCACGTTGCGCTCGCGGGCAATCTTGGCCGAGGGATCAGCCATCGGGCGAGGCGGAATCGGGCGGATCGAAGCGCCAGCCTCGGCCGGAGCGGCCGGAGCGGACTCGTCAACCTCTTGGACGCCACCTTCGTGGTGATAGGTGCCGTTGCCCGAGCAGCCATTGCCGTAGCAGCCGCAGCTCGGTTCGCAGCAGCAGTTGCCGCAACCGCGACCGCCGCAGTCGAACAGGCCGAACAAGCCGTCCAGGAAGCCACATCCATCATTGCAGCAGCCAGAGCCGCAGCCATTGCCGCAGCAACCGCTTTCGCAACCGCAGCAGGCTTCTTGCTGGCAGCAGCAAGAGGGCTCTTCACAGCAGCAGCCGTTGCCGCAACCGCGATTGCAGTCGAACCAGCCGAACAGGCCGTCGAACAGACCGCAGCCATCGTTGCAGCAGCCAGAGCCACAGCCGTTGCCGCAGCAACCGCTTTCGCAACCGCAGCAGGCTTCTTGCTGGCAGCAGCAAGAGGGTTCTTCAACGCAGCAGCCGTTGCCGCAACCGCGACCACCGCAGTCGAACATGCCAAACAGGCCGTCCAGCAGGCCACATCCATCGTTGCAGCAGCCAGAGCCGCAGCCATTGTCGCAGCAATAGCTCTGTTCGGCGCAGCACGACTTCTCGCAGCAGTTGCAGCTAGGCTCGCAGCCACAGCCGCAACCCGAGCCGAGCATGCGATCCAGCATGCCGTGGCCGAAGCTTTGGCTTGCCAGGGCAGTGCTCAGCGCGAGCGCTCCCAATAAGTTCCACTTCATCGCTCGTCGTCTCCTATAAGTTGAAACCACCCCCGAGCAGTAGGATTGCCGACTTCCGGCAACGCGCGATGCCGCCCCACGCCGAACGTGTGTCGGTCGTGACGACGGACGCATGGGCCTACGCCGTTGTAGGTAGGCAAGGTGCGGCGTAAGGGGCACTTAATAAGTGCCGGGAGTCGAAATCCAGGCGGGCTGCTTTGGGGGGTTCCCACGGTGGGCGTCAACACCAGTCGAGCCAATCCTTGGCTCGAAAAAGTCCGGGCCGGTAGGTTGACGCGCAGACTTATTGCCGCAAGAGGCACGCGGGTGCATCGCATGCGACACCCATCGTATCGGCCGCGCGCAGAAGAGCGCTTGAATGCGAGGCTAAGTAATTTTCCCCCGAAGGCTTAACGCAACTTTTACGTTGAGTCTGCACGACGCGAAAAGTGGCGAGCCGATGACGTTTCTGCGGGTAGTAAGGCCCGCTGATGGTCGAGCCGCGTGAGGTCTGCTATAGTTAGGTAAAGCCTGCGGGCAAACGTGAACCGACAACAGCAAGCCGAGGTGTCCTTACCACGGCGCTTCGCCCCGCCCAACCCCGCGTCGATACCTCCGCCGCACCTTGCCGGAACTACTAGATTGTCGGTAGGGTAAAGTCTAACGGACAGGCAAAATGTGATTGCCTTGTCCGCCTGCGTTCGATCATTCATTGCGAGATTCGCCACGATGAGAACTTCGCACCTCGTCCACTGTTTATGTCTTCATGTTGGCTTTTGGGTCTTGTCGACATCAGCGGTCGTCGCACAAGAAAGCGCCTCGATTGACCCGCTCGACTGGCCGAACTGGCGCGGGCCGCAGCAAAACCGTGTCTCCACCGAAAAAGGCCTCATTGAGAGTTGGGACGCCGAAGGCGGCGAAGGCAGCAACTTGCTATGGAAGAGCACCGAGATGGCCGGCCGCTCCTCGCCCATCGTTCTGCGTGGAAAGATTTACACAATCGTTCGCGACAAGCCGGAAACCGAAAACGAAGGTGAAAAGGTCGTCTGCGCCGACGCCGCGACCGGCGAGATTGTCTGGCAATATCGCTTTAATGTTTATCTATCGGACGTGCCCGATACGCGCATCGGATGGTCCTGTCTGGCGGGCGATCCGGAGACCGGCCGCATCTATTGCCAGGGCGTGAGCGGCTACTTCTGCTGCCTCGAAGGCGACACCGGCAAACTGGTGTGGGACCGCAGCCTGCACGAGGAGATGGGCCTCATTTCGACGTACGGCGGCCGGACCAATGTGCCGTTCGTGTTCGAGGACACCGTGCTCGTGAACGCCGTAGTCGTTGGCTGGGGCGACGAACCGAAATGGGGCGGCCTCGCGCGGCCGGCACACCGCTACATGGGCTTTGACAAAGCCACCGGCGAATTGCGATGGCTCAACGGAACCAGCATCAGTCCTTTCGATACGACCTACAGCACGCCCACCGTGATGCCGATCGGCGGGCAGCAAGCTGTCGTGTTTTCATCTGGCGACGGCGAGGTCTGGGCTATTCAGCCGCGCACCGGTAAGCACATCTGGCACTATCCCTTTTCGCGGGCCGGCATCAACGTGTCGCCGCTGGTGGCGCCGGACGGCCGCGTCTACGCCAGCCACAGCGAAGAGAACATGTTCGGCAACTCGATGGGTGCCGTTGTGGCACTCGACGGCACCAAGAGCGGTGACCTGAGCGGCACCGAGTTGTGGATGCATTTGCAGG
>DASXWB010000319.1:0-5381 GCA_036503915.1 Lacipirellulaceae bacterium
GTTGCTGGAACATATAATTTCTCGCGCCTGCAGTCTGATTTGGAATTCGCATTTTCGTTATCCTCTCACGATTAGATCTAATTCGTGACCCTGGTGCGCACGTACAAACGCGGATCATCGCCCACCCTTACGCAATCGAGCAACCCATCGCCTCTCTGGAACGAAACATTCGTTTCGACTTCGCTGAGTCGGACCGCAGGTTTTGACAAATTCGCGTGTCTAGCATCTACCTCAAACACTCACACCGCACGTTTCCGAACGAGTCCTCATAACAAGTGGCGATGTCCCCACAAACACCGCTGGAAAACATGTCGTTGCAGTCGTTGTCTCCAGAACAACTGCATTTGAGACCTTCGCATGCAAAACCTAAGCCGCCGTTTCTGAGTGAGCCACGCGTCCCACTCATACGAGAAGGTGAGGCCGCCTGCCGCGTAAGCGGCACAGGTATTGTGCCGCCAACAATACTGTGAACCAATGCACAACGATTTACACCTGACGATTGAGGCGACATATTCATTGTTCTTACCGTTGTTTGCGTGCGCTTTGGAACGTGACGTGGCACGCTGGTGTGTTACCGCACGAACCACGATCGGACTGGCCCGACCATGACCGGGACCACATCGCTCACATCGATGGTGAAACGGTATACTTTCCGGGCCTGTTCGAAAACCTTTTTAGGATCAAAGAAACTCAGCTTAACATCCCAGCAATCGGAGTCTGGCCGACAGATCGGACTACGCTCGACTTCGATTCGGTCAAAGTCAATTCCCTGCTGGATCGCGTCTTGAAAAACCTGCGAGGCCAGCATCGCATTAGTCGCAGAATAGTTAATCGCCCGATCTTGAGATGTGACGCCTAGGTTGCGCAGCTCGTCATAGATTCGCGTCAAGAAGTTTCGAACTCCCTGCGTTCGCCGGTCATAACGATCTTTCTCTTCCTGAGGGACCGCTTCCGGCGGCGGGCCCCCAACGGTCGCCTGCACCAGCGCTCGAGTCGTCCAACTATACATCCCTCGTAAGGCGGGATGGATGACAGGGACAACTTGGCCGGTGAACAGCCGTGCGCTGCCCAAGATCGATCCCGGCACGGATACTCTCTCTACGCCTTCGGTCACCTGCTCACGAAGAAACTGCCGAAGCCGGTCTCCAATCTCTCGACCATAGACGCCGTGGGGCTGGATCGCGTAGATCGGCGTCGCGTCTAAGTTCAACGTCCAATTAATTGAGCCCGCGTCCCACGGGTTATCGTCCAAATAAGCGAGCAACTGGCGTGGGTCATAAGGATTGGCCGGCTGCTTCATGTGCTGCTGGATCGAGTCCCGGCGTGCCTCAGTTCCAAAGTCGTAGCCAAGCTGGCCAAGTGCAAACACCAACTGCGCTGGACCACCACCGCAACCGCAACTGCAGGTGGAGGCACGTACCTGCCCCAATTCTGTCGACGGACTGGCCAGCGAGGTTGGCGTCAGTGAAGCCGCGGCCGCGCTGAGAGTTGGTGTTTGCGACACCGGGGTGGCTGTCGGATCGAACGCGGCAGGCGCAACGCTTGACAAGCATGCGCTTGCGGACGTGAAACCTTCCCCAACTTCGGCCGGCGGAGAAGACGCATCATCGATTTCGCTCGGCTCGGACATGCTGCGTACTCCCTCGCTGATGAGTACAACCGCGCCAGAGATGTTGAGCCTGCCAGCCAGGATACGCCGGCAGTCAGCTTGTACAGGAGATTCGCAGCCAAACGCAGTGTCAAGTAGGATTCTGTACACCGCCTGCGGATTAGGTTTCTGCCCGAGCTTGAGCTGCAGACTCAATAGCAGACCGGCTACCCCGGCAACAATCGGTGTTGCATAGCTCGTTCCGGTTTGCGTTGTCGTGCCCGCACCAGGCAGAGCGCCAAGGATGTCTACCCCCGGCGCCAGGATGCCCTGAGTCTGATAGATTTGTCCCCAATTGCTGAACGCCAGCGGATCGCAATTCAAATCCATCGCGCCGACCGTCAGGACACCAGGCAGAGCGCCCGGCACGTGCAGACAATCGCAGCCGTCGTTTCCGGCGGCCGAAACGATGAGCACACCTTGGCGGGCAGCGTTTCGGACCGCGTCGGCCAGGAACGGGTGGGCCGTGCCTGAAGGAGAGAGTTCGCCCCCGCTGATATTGATGATGTGCGCGCCGCCTTGGATGGCTTGCATAATGGCCCGCGCCAGGTCGAGCTGCGAACAGGGCGCCAGTATCCCGTCGGGGGCATTTTTGAAAACCGGCACGATCAATCCCCGACAACGCGGCGCCACTCCCCTTAGCAAACATCGCTTTTCAGTTAGAACGGAAGTTTTGAGCGGACTGTGCTGAGCGAAAATGACGCTGGCGATGTGTGTTCCGTGCTGGGCGGCTGGACCTGTATTCGCCTTACAGGATATCAGCGTTTCTACGCAGGTTACGTTAGCTCCGGCGAAGCACGCGTGGGAAAGGTCCACCGGCCCATCGAGCACCGCGACGCATATACGCGGGTCGCCCACCGTCATGGCCCACAGCTCTTTCAGGCCGACGATGTCCGAAACATCGGATGGGATGCCGGTCACAGGCATGGCAGCTATGTTTTTCCGGAAGCCGCGAGTTGCAACCGCTAACATAGATAGCCACTTTGCACTTTCGGCCAAATGCGCTGAAACCGCGCGGCACAGTGCGTGACGATAATCTAGCTAACGAACAGTAGCCCGCACAAGCGCCGAAGAAAGTTGTCAGGACGGTACCACGGGAAGATAAAGGGGAGTCATTCTGCCACGGGTCAATATACCGAATTTTGCACCATTGAATCGTGTTTCGCTCTGGCAGTGCAAGAATCCTGTCGACCCGCTCTCCCAGGCTTTTTTGAGCTTGGCGCTTGTTCTTGGTAGAATGCGCTCTAAAGCAGGCATGATGTTTGCTCCATCGGCGGCGGCATCGGCGGCGGCATCGGCGGCGGCATCGGAACGGCCGCCAAGCGCCCTGGACGAACAACTTAGGAGAGGCCATGCGCACTTACATCATTCTTGCCGCCGCCGTCGGACTTGTTCTGAGTTCAACTGCAAGACCGGCCGCCGCCGCTATCACCGGCCTCACGCGCGTCGCCAGCGGGTTGTCGAACCCCATGTTTGTCACGCACGCGCCTGGCGACGCCTCGCGGCTGTTCATCGCCCAGCGCGGCGGCCAGGTTCGTATTCTCGATCTCAACACGGGAATGCTGCAGGCGACGCCTTTCTTGTCGACCACTGTCGACACCGGCGGCGAAGGCGGGTTGCTCGGCCTTGCCTTTCATCCGAACTACTTCAATGAGGGCATGCCCGGCTTTGGCAAGTTTTATGTCGATGTCACGACCGGCTCCCCCTTCACGATTCGCGTTCGGGAGTTCACGGTTTCGTCGACGAACCCGAACCAGGCCAATGCGGGCTCATTGCGCGAGATTATCGGCATCCCGCATACGGCGGCCATGAATCACAACGGCGGCTGGATCGGCTTCAGCCCCAACGACGGTTATCTGTACGTTGCCACGGGCGACGGCGGCGGCAGCAATGACAGCGGCACGGGCCACACGTCCGGCACAGGCAACGCCCAGGACACCACGAACAACTTGTTGGGCAAGATGCTTCGCATCGACGTCAACGGCGACGACTTCGCGACCGATTCCGCCCGCAACTACGCCATCCCGCCGACCAATCCGTTCAAAGCAGGCGTCGGCGTGCCGGGCGATGATGCCGGCGATGATGAGATCTGGGCGTACGGCCTGCGCAACCCGTTTCGGGCGAGCTTCGATCGGCAGACGGGCGATTTATGGATTGGCGACGTCGGGCAAAGCGCCCGCGAGGAAATTGATTTTCAACCGGCCGACTGGGCGGGCGGCGCGAACTATGGCTGGCGCCTGCGCGAAGGACTGATTCAGACGCCGACCGTAGGCGGCGCCAAACCGCCGGACAACGTCGATCCGGTGTACGATTACAATCGAGACAACGACCAATTCGGCGGTACGGTCGTCTCCGGCGGCTACGTGTACCGCGGGCCAGACCCGTCGCTTCGGGGAAAGTACTTCTTCCTCGACTCGCGCAACAGCGCCAGCACTTCGGACGACAATTACTGGATGTTCGACCCGGCCAATCCCTTTGGCACGGTGATGAACATCGACTCGCTGCTGACGCCGAACGCCGGTTCGCCACAATGGCCCGTTTCGTTCGGCGAGGACGCGGACGGCAATCTGTACATTGCCTATCTCGTGAGCGGCGACGTGTACCGCATCGCCACCAGCGCGCCGGTGGCCGGCGATTACAACGGCGACGGCGAGGTCGACGTCGAGGACTACAACGCATGGCGAGCATCATTCGGCGTGAGCTCGCAGCCCAACTTCCCGCCGGCCGACGGGAACCGGAACGGCGTCGTCGATGCCGCCGATTACGTCATCTGGCGGAAAGCATTTGGGTCGGGGGGCGCCGGAAGCGGCGAAGCGCTCGCTAGCGTCCCCGAGCCGGCGACGGCTTCGCTTTTGATTGCCTTCGCCGGTGCACTCGTTTTGATTCACCGGCGCACGGCAGGACGAGTTTGAAAAAGAACGTTTCCGTGTTCGTTCAAACCGCCCTGGCACCTCATTGGCTTAACCAGCTAAGCTCAACAACCCGGCGCACGCGGCGCGCACGAATTGCAACCACGGCGCTCTCGCCGGGTTCGCTGCAGTGCGTGGTTAGACGACGTCGCCGGTAAATTGCCCGTCAACACTCCCGTCCTCAGCGTCGACGGCAGCGGCGACCGCCGCCAGCTCATCTTTCGAAATGCTGCCCTTTCTGATCAACAGATGTACCAGTGCCGCGAAGCCCAGTTTCAATTGGGCGTTCTCGGTGATCAACCTCCCGATTTTCTCGTCCTGAGACATGTCTATTCGATATGAACCGGCAATCTCCTGCTTGAGGCTCGCGATATCGCGCTCTGTATCTTCAATATCCAACCGGTTGCCGATATCACCCAGTAGTAAAGTCCTGCCCCATCCCATGTCATGTCCCCTTCGATTTTGCTTCGTTGTCTACGGCTCGGGTGCCCTCCGGAACCAGTATAGCGCCGCGACCGCTTGTCGCCGTATCACGACCGGAAAAACGAAGCCGCCCGAACACCGGCGGGTGCCGCCGCGGCGACCAGCGACTTGATACTCCTCATGGCCTCCCTGGGTGGAGGCTCGCTGGCCCAAAATGCTGGCTCACGCGCGTACGCGTGTCCAAGTGTTTGACGAGCTCACCGGAGTGGCTCACGGGCTCGCGCGAAGCGCTCCATTCCCAAGGAGGACCATGAGGATGAGATTCTACAAAGGACAACACGCATTCTACTGCGGCGTCGACTTGCACGCCAAGACGATGCACGTCTGCCTGGTGAACCAAG
>DASXWB010000320.1:0-1953 GCA_036503915.1 Lacipirellulaceae bacterium
GCGATGTCGATGCCGACTACGCCGGCCGCACTTTCGACCGCTACCCGAAGGCGAAGCGATACACCGACTACCGCAAGATGCTCGACGAGAAAAAGGACATCGACGCGGTGGTGATCGCCACGCCCGATCACACGCACGCGTGCATCGCGGCCGCGGCAATGAAGGCCGGCAAGCACGTGTATTGCGAAAAACCGCTCACGCACTCGGTGTGGGAAGCACGGCGACTCGCGGAAATCGCGCGGGAAACCAAAGTCGCGACGCAGATGGGAAACCAGGGCCAGGCTTCGGAGAGCACGCGGCGGTTATGCGAAATGATTTTGGATGATGCGATCGGCCCGGTTCGCGAAGTGCACGCCTGGACCGACCGGCCGTCGAACGGCCTGTTCAATGAGTACTGGCCGCAAGGGGTTGGCAGGCCGAACGATTCACCGGGCGTGCCATCGACGCTGGATTGGGATCTGTGGCTCGGCCCGGCGCCACAGCGGCCCTATCATTCGGCATATGTTCCGTTTCGCTGGCGCGGCTGGTGGGATTTCGGCACCGGCGCGCTGGGCGACATCGGTTGCCATTCGCTCGACCCGATCTTCCGCGCGCTGAAACTCGGCCATCCTGAAAGCGTCGAGGCGAGCTCCACACGCGTGAACACCGAGACATACCCGCTGGCTTCGATGGTCACGTATCAGTTTCCGGCGCGGGGCGACATGCCGGCGCTGAAGCTGGTGTGGTACGACGGCGGAATGCGCCCGCCGCGCCCTGAAGAACTTGAGGCCGACCGCGAAATGGGAGCGCAGGGGCACCTTATCGTTGGCGAGCAGGGCAAGATCCTCTCGCGTCGGCGGGATCGAGGTCCCGGCTTCTTTCTGATTCCGCGCTCCCGCGCCGAGGAATATGGCGATCCGCCTCAAAAGCTGGCGCGCTCGATCGGCCATTACAAGGAGTGGATCGAGGCCTCGAAAGGCGGCGCGCCGGGCGGCTCAAACTTCGATTGGGCCGGCCCGCTGACCGAAGTCGTCCTGCTCGGCAATATCGCGCTTCGCCCGGAATTACGCGAAGAATTAACCACCCGGAAGCTTCGCTGGGACGGCGAGAATATGCGCTTCACGAATTCGGAAACCGCGAACCGATTCTTAAATCGCGAGTACCGCAGCGGGTGGACGTTGTAATTTGGCCCACAGCCCCCGGCTCCGCCGGGGGTTTGATGTGCGATTCAGTCCCCGATGCAAAAACCCCCGGCGGAGCCGGGGGCTGACGCACGCATTCAGTTCGCAGGACCCCGCAGCGGGACTACCGCGTCGTCAGTTGATAGTCCTTCTGGTTCTCGCCGGGCTGCACTTCGAGCGTCAGCTCCGATTCATCGTTGTACCGCGGCGGCAAGGACTCGGCGAGGATTTGCTTGACCGGCGCATCGGGCGCCTGGTACGACTTCCGCTCGCCAACCACCTTGGACACACGCACCTCGACCTTGAACGTCCCCGGCGCAACGCGGGCTGTGTAGGCGCCGTCGACAATCTTCGCGCCCGCCGTTTGACCGGCGCCGTCGACGGGAATGAACGTGATCGCCCCCACTTTTGCGGGTTCACCGTCGACAGTGACAGTCCCCCGCAGCTCGGCCAGACCGTCGCCGCCGCCACAACCAGTGGCCGCGACTACAAACATGACGACCGCTAAGCTGACAGCACGAAGTTGAAATTCCGCCAAGCTCGCTCTTCGTGCCATGTCAGCCAGTGTCATTGTGGAATCACCTCCTCGACCTCTTCGCCATTCATGGTGCCTTGCGCCATCCAGGCGAACAACACGATGTCATCACTAACGAAAGTGACTGAACCGTCGCAGAACGAGACGTTCACGCCGCCCGGATGCCGACTCCGGGCGGCTGTTCGCTGGGCGTTCCCCGGTCCGGCGACCGCGGGCATTTTCGGGTCGCCAGTCTCGGTGAACCAGCCGTCGATAATG
>DASXWB010000321.1:0-1744 GCA_036503915.1 Lacipirellulaceae bacterium
TAGACAAGCGCCAATCGGCAATCGGCAATTGGCAATCGACAATGACCTACGGTTGGATAAAGCCTGACGGGTTCATTTTCAATTGCAGGCAAGTGCCAATCGGCAATTGGCAATCGGCAATCGGCAATGACCTACGGTTGGATAAAGCCTGACGGATTCATTTTCAATTCTAGACAAGTGCCAATCGGCAATTGGCAATTGGCAATCGGCAATGACTTATGGGACGACGTATCCGCGGCGTGCGTGCAAACTCAATCCAACTCTGCGTGAGGCCACTTGAATGCGCCGGTATTCTCCCGGCGTAGCTTCGGCCAGCGGACGCTTTGGCCGGTAAGTAACGACATATTCAGCTCCAATCGCGCGCGCCACTTCACGCGCCTGCACGATCATCTCGTCACTGTTGAGCGGCAGCATCAACTTGCCACCAGTTTCCTCAGCCACGTTCTTCAACACCGTCTGGCTCTTCTTAACTTCGTTTTCGTAAGCCTTTCGTTGTCGCCGCATCGCCGGGTCGAAACGGATGCCGATTCCGAATGAAGGCGAACGTGTCTGTCCGGGAGCGAGTGTCGGATCGGTGGCGGCGATCGGATCGGAACTAGGCGGACGTGGTCCAGTGATGATTGGGGAATCTCTCTTATCGCTTTTCTGTCGAACAAACTCGGTGTAACTGATGATGTGGACCGTAGCACGAGCGGCGATCAGATTTTTCACCGCCTCTTCGCGGTTCGTTTTAACACCCGGCGAATCGACGCCGTCAGTAACCATCACGACGTGTCGACTGCCTTCCGGCCGGTCTTTCAGTTGTTTACCAGCAACGGCAATGGCGTCCGAGATGCGCGAGCGTTTTGCCGAGATTAGTTTGGACTTCAGCGTCTTGAGGACAGCAGACCTGTCAGTGGTCCAAGGTTGGACCATCTCCGCGGTGTTGCCAGATTGCATAACCGCAATCCAGGCGCCGGCTTGAAGTTTGCCGATCAATTCCGCGGCGACTTGGCGCGTCAGGCTCGTGCTCTTCGACATTCCGCCCAAGCCACTCAACTCGCCACCCGTATCCAGGATAAACAGCACGTTCGCCGGAAGATGCGTGACGCTTCGGAGTTGCTGAATGACGCCATCTTCGAGCACGAGAATGTCGTCGATTTCGAGTGTCGGATCGTAATGACCGTAGGCGTCGAACGCTTGCACCGGCAGACGAACTTCTTCAGTGAAAACCTTAACCGTTTCGTCGGATTTCTGCGGCGTTGGGGACGGTGATGGTTGCTGGGCGGAGGCCGTAGTGAAGAACGCTGCCAGCGCAAGAATCACAAATGAGCGTTTTAGCAGAAACACGGGTTTAATGAATTCAGCCGTTTGATGCGTGCCCGCTGACTACGTTGCCTTTCGGGGCTTCGCTTCACCCGCCCTTGCGGGCCTGCGCCTGCACGGCCGTAATCGCCACCGCGTCGACTATATCGCGGGCCGTACAGCCGCGGGAAAGATCGTTCGCCGGCTTGTCCAAACCCTGAAGAATCGGCCCGATAGCCGTCGCGCCCGCCAGTCTCTCTGTCAGCTTGTACGCGATGTTTCCGGCTTGCAAATCCGGAAAGATCAGAACGTTAGCGCGACCGGCGACAGACGAACCGGGTGCCTTTGATTGTGCAACGGACGCGACCAGCGCGGCGTCAGCTTGTAACTCTCCATCGACCAGCAACTCCGGTGCCCGAGCTTTCACGGTGCGCGTCGCTTCGACGACCTTGTCGATCAA
>DASXWB010000322.1:0-2161 GCA_036503915.1 Lacipirellulaceae bacterium
GCGAGCGGTCGCCAATTTCTTGGATTCCAATTCCGCAGCGGCAACGGCCGCGATCATCGCTTGCTCGCGCGCAGGCGGCTCGCCTTGCGCCTGCTGGGCCGCTACTACGGCGGCTTGCGCATTGGTTCGCGCGGCGTCGCATTCTGTTACGCGCCGAGCAGCGGCCGCTTGATCTTCCTGAATCGCGAATTCTCGCAGCGCCGGATATCGCGCCAAGACTGCCAGCTCCACCGGCTTGATATCCAGCAATCCGCCCAATGCGGCCGGCACTGCGGGCTTGAGCGGATTCTCCTTATCAGGCCGCAACTCGTTGCCGCGCTCGAAGAGATACGTCGGCTCGTCTGGCTTCAAGTCGCACACTCTCGGCAGCCCGTCCTTATTAATATCCGGCTCGCCCGGCACGCGATCGGTGCGCACGTCGTACGGCTCAAAGATCGCGCGAAACTGATAGTACTCGGCCTGGCTGATCGGATCGTATTTATGATCGTGGCACCGGCAGCAATTCATCGTCACGCCAAGAAACGCCTTGGCCGTATGCTCCACGGTGTTGTCGAGCCAGGTGTTGCGATTGAATTTGTACCAGTGGCGCGCGAGGAAGCCGGTCGCCCGCAAAACCTCCGGATCGGCGGGCGCGATTTCGTCGCCGGCGAGCATCTCCACAAGCATCCGGTCGTAACCCTTGTCGGCGTTAAGCGAGTCGATGATCCAATCGCGCCAGCGCCAGATATGGCGTGCGCTGTTGCGCACTTCCTGCTCGTAGCCGGCCCAATCGCTGTAGCGCCACACGTCCATCCAATGCCGCGCCCAGCGCTCGCCATATTGCGGGCTGTCCAGCAATCGGTCGACGGCGCGCTCATACGCTTGAGGCGATTCGTCGACCAGAAAGGCCCGCAGCTCTTCGCGCGTCGGCGGCAGCCCAATAAGATCGAAATACACGCGGCGCAACAGGGTCGCTCTGTCGGCCGGCGCGACGGGCACCAGCCCATCCGCTTCATGCTGCGCCGAAAGAAAAGCATCCACGGGGTTGGCTACCCAAGACGCGTTTTGCACCTCGGGTATGGCAGGCCGCTGGGGCGGACGATACGCCCAATGATCGGTCGCGTCGGGCGGCGCGGGTTCGTCCGGCGCCATGGCGCCCTCGTCAATCCACTGCCTTACAAGTGCGATCTCGTCACCGTCAAGCGCGGTGCCTTCTTCCTCTGGCGGCATCCGCACACCAGATTCACCCGTCAGCATGGAAACCAGTAGGCTTTCCGGCGAATTGCCAGGCGTGATGGCCGGCCCACTGTCGCCCCCTTGAATTAGCAATGCCGCCGTGTCGAGCCGCAAGCCGGATCGCTGGCGAAGCGCACTGTGGCAAGAATAGCAGCGGGCTGCGAGGATCGGTTTTATTTGCGTGACGTAATCAACCCGCTCTGCCGCCGAAGCACTCGACGAGAGTAGTGCGCATGCTATGGCGACGCGTAGGAGTGTTGGATGCAACACGGCAGTTTTCGCATGCGTACCTGTCGATTTTGGCAGCACCGAGATCGATGCATTATGATAACTGGATTCGCCCTTTGTGCCACCTAGCGCACCCACTTAAATTGAAACATTCCTGTTCAGGAACATTGCTATGCTGCGAACGTTCATCGCCTGCGTTTTGTTTTCGATTGTCGCTGCGCTGGCAATCGCCGACGAGTCGGAATTTAATGTCGGATTCGCCAAACGGGATATCACGCCGCAGGCCCCGACGCCGATGTGGGGCTACGGCGCGCGGCACGCCATGCTTTCGCAAGGCACGGCCGATCCGCTCATGGCGAAAGCCGTCGTCATCGAAGTTGGCGACGAGCGGCTGGCAATAGTCGGCATGGACATTGGCCGCGGGCCGACGGCGGCGATGATGGAGCAGATCCGCAAAGCCGTGGCCGAGAAAGCCGGCGTTAGTTACGTCATGATCGCCGGCAGCCACACGCACCACGGCCCGGTGATCGAGCTCACCGACCGCGATGGATTTGGCAAAGGAAGATTCGACGACGCCGTGGCATACTCGAAGCGACTGCCCGAGCTATTGATCGAAGCCATCGTCGAGGCAGAACACAGGGCTGTGCCGGCGCGCATCGGTGTGGCCAAGAAAAACGTTGAACTCAATCGCAACCGCCACACCAAGCGCACGCCCAAG
>DASXWB010000323.1:0-4600 GCA_036503915.1 Lacipirellulaceae bacterium
CTTGGTTATCCACGACGATCACCGGTGTGTCGCTGGCCCAGTAAATCGGCACGGTGACGGGAAGCGTCACATCGTGCTCGCCGTATTGGATTCGTGCCGAGATGAGCCAAACACCGGGGGCGAGTTTTTTCACCTCGCCGATCGTGTACTTTTCGCTTCGAAGTTTGGTCGGATCGCTGCCGCGGCCGGTGCTCGTGAAGCTGCCTTCCAGCTTCGCGCCGCTGAGCATTTTCACGAACGCGTCTTCAAGCTCGGCTTGTCTTGGGGAAGTTTCCTCATTCGCCGACGAGCCGCGTTGCCGTGCGGCCGGCGGCGACGGAAAATCGCGGGACGGCTGTTGAGCCAATACAGGGGCGGCAAGAAACAAGGCCAGGGCGATCAGGACTGCGAAATGTTTACAAATTAAGCAATTCGTCATGGCGACACCTCACAAACAATTGTTGCGGTTGTGAGTGAAGTGTTGCCTGACGATCCGCCGGGTGTCAATCGACCGCTCTCTGAATTCTCACGAATTCAGCAACATCCGGGCCGCGGGTTACCGCCGCCAAGTGCCGTAGAACTGGGCGGTGTCCATGTAGCGCGATCGCGTGCCGGTGGCCGGAAGCGAAGCGTCGCCGTACTGCGGCGTGGCGATCGTTGTGGAAAGGCCCTGAACCTGTCCGCGAAGCCGCTGAAGTTCGCGCTGCTGCAGGCGATTGGTCTCGATCTGCTGCTGATACGGCCGCACGAAAGTATGGTAGTTCGGCACGCCTTCGGCATCATCCTCCTCGCGATACAGGTTGAGGTACGGACTGATCGTCGGCTCGCGGTACATTGTTTCGAATGGCTTGGTCGGCGCTCGCATCGGTTGCGGTGGGGCCGGTTGAATCGCTCGGCGGCGCGGCAGCTGGCTCAGGCTGGCCCGCGACGCGCTGCCGCCGAAGTAGCCCGGCGCATATCGGGGCTGGCTTACGTGCGCGTCGGCGGGCGCCAGTGCCGCGACTCGCGTAGGAATGAAGGGACGCGAAGCGGCGTGCGGAGTGGCGGCCGCCGCCGATGGCATCTGGCTTGGCTCCAGCAGCGACGAAGTATTCGGTGGTCCGGCCGCATGCGCCGGAGCCGTCATGCACGAGATCGCGAGGCTGGATCCTGCCAGGACCAAACGCAGTGAGAGGTGCAACGGCATGAGATGACTCCATTCTGAGAGTATGTCAGGCGAAGGCTGACCTACGAGTGACACGCGCGCAGGCGTTGCCTGCGGCGCTGCGCGCATTCGCCCGGCACAGCCCTCCTAATCGTCAAAGTCGGCTGTGCGACTTGCGGGCGAGTTCGTCGAATTGCCAACACGCAAGCAGCGGTTAGCGCGTTTGCCGGCGGTGAGCTGCAAGCGCTAGCATCGCAGCGAGAAGAAGTGCAAGGCTGCCTGGTTCGGGGACGTTGGAGCCCAGCTGTTGCGCTCCGCTTCCGGAGCCGGAGCCGGGTACGGGGCCAAGGGTCTGCTGCCATATGAGAAAGTCATCGCCATCGACGTCGCCGTCGCCGTCGGCATCACCTTGAGCGCCGGTGGCGCCCATGTCGATGCCGACGTTCTGCTGCCAAATGACGAGATCTAACCCGTTCACCACGCCGTCGCCGTTGAAGTCGGCGCCCATAACTCCCACCAGCGTTCCAACCACGAGCGTGACGGTGTCCGCGACGCGGTCGTAAACCGGAAACATTGTCATTCCGGCGCCCAGGTTAGGCATGATCAGGTTGGTGAAGATCCCGTTCACGTCGCCCAATGCGCCGAGGATTTGATATTCATCGCCCGGCATGGGGTCGATCGGATTGGCGCCGGCGCTGAACAGATTGACTTCGAGGGTGCCGGCCAGGTTTGCGTCGCCGCCAACCGAAAGGAAGCTCAACTCGCTCCCGGTGGGCCGCCCGCCGAGCGTGATCGCCATGGCGCCGCTGGCGCCCTGGTTAAAATCGCTTTCGAAAATGGCGAGCGACGAGTTGGGAAAGATTTCGAAGTCGCCGTTGTTCGTGAAGGTGTCTTCGAAAGTGACCGTGGTGTTGTTCCCGGCGATGGCGATCCCACCGGCGGGCGACGGCGGATCGGCAACGCCGCCCTCATTAACCACCGGGCCGGAAACGAAGTTGTCGCCGGCGATGAAAGTGATTTTGCCGAAGTTGCTGAGGCCCGATCGGAAGCGGAGCGTAGCGTGGGCAGCGGTGATTTGCCCGACGGTTCGGTCGATCGGCGAGTCCTCGACGAACGAGTTGACGAACGGCTGAATCGGTTCGAGCGACGTGCTCGGCGCCCGCTCGAATTCCAATTCGGCACGTGCTTCGGGCGTGCCGATGACTTGCATCAAGCCCCAATTCACTAACGGCTCGAGGCCAGGTGTGCCCGTGACGACATCCGTCGACGAATCGATGATGAGCTTCTGGCCGGCGTCGACGCGAACCTCGCCAAAGAATCGATTGTGGAATACTCCGGTGCTGATGCGCCCGCCGCCGCGAATAACCCCGTCATTCAAAAGCTGAATCGCATCGGACCGGGCGTCGCCCTCGTCACCTCCACCGCCTTGAACGTTTCCGCTGCCGATGGTGATGATGCCGTTGTTAAGTTCCACGCGGCCAAAACGGCCGATCAAAAGGCGCAGCGGGTCGTCCTCAACGTCGGCACCAATCCCGAAACGGAGTGCGACGACGCCGCCCTCGGCAACATTGAGCGTGCCGCGGCCGGCGGAGCTATTGTATTCGACGTCTTCTCCGGCGTTGGCCATGCCAGGGGTGGCGGACGTGATCTCGTGGAATCCTCCGACCTGGAGTGTTCCACCGACAATCCATTGTGAATTAAGGCCCGTGACCGTAACGGTGCCTTCACCGCCAAGCTCCGGCACATCGTTTTCATCAAATGGGCGGCTACCAATCGTGGCAGCGATCGCATCATCGTTTCGCCCCTGAATTGCCTCCGCCAAGACCCGGCCGCCATTTCGAATGGTCATAAAGCCGACGCCTAGCCGACCGATCGTCATCTGGTGATCTTCCTGAAGGCCGCCGCCTGTCGCGACCTCTTCGAAGCCACCGCTGCCCAAAAACGAATCGAATCCGTCGACAATGATCGTCCCGATTGAGCCGGGCTGATCGCCTACAATCACGGCGTCGTGAATCTCCGCCCGCGCCCCAAGGCTTATGTCGAGCGTTCCGGTGCCGAACCGGCCGACGTAGAGATCGAAACCATCATTGTAGCCGGCCTCATTGATCCGCGGGTTCACGCTCGAGAAGTTCGAAGGCAGTCCCGGTATAAAAACGTCCGGGTCGTTGTTAAACAGGGAACCAAAGCCGGTGATGCGAACGACTCCAGTGCCCTTTCGCACGAGGCCGGTCGACGGCACCTCTTCCTCGTCGCCGATGATGAGGTTCATAAAGCGCAGCTCGGAGTCGCCGGAAATTAAGAGCACGCCAAACGCTCTTCGGCCGACATAGATGTCGCGGTTGAGGTTCTCATCATCCAGAAAGTCGTCCGGGTCGTTGTCTAGGTGAATGCCCTCAAAGAAAGTTTGCTCACCTACTGGTTCAAATTCTTCGACACGGTTTCCGTTAAGCGGCAGACCCTCATCGGGCGCCGTAAAGGGATTGTCGGCCGGTTCCACGTCGCCGCTGACAAACACGCTGCCCGGCGCCGACTTCGGCGCGGTAAGGAGCAGCAGAACGATGCCAAAGGCCATCGCCAAGGCTCGGGAATTACAGCCAAACCATTTGCCGATACCCAGGGCGCAAAGGCTGCCAATAGCGGCTCGATGGCTGAGACTCATGGATGATCCCCTTCGTTCGCCGTCGCTGGATGCGCGCTCGCGCACTTTCAACAAAAGCGATGCGATTTGCTATGCTGCCCGCCGCATGCGGCCCAATTTGGCCGCTCTCTTCAACCAGCGAGGCATTGTCGTAGCGCGGATTGCGGGCTGGAACGCTCTGCATCCTCGAATCCGGCCACAAGATGTTCCGGCATACCCTTCCATCATCGCCCAAAGCCCCTGAATTTGCAACTATTTCGGCAGCAGGCGGAAATCGACGGGTGGCCGGGGTCGAGTCCGCCGCGGCGACGGAGGCCCCGGAATTTCGACGTACTGCGTGGTCTCGTCGGCGAATAGTGTGGTCAGAGGATTATCATGACCTTGATTGGCGCACCGAAGGCAAGATGGCACTTTTCCGCAGGCAGATATGCCAGGGCATCGGCATGGGCGAGCGTCGCCAGATCGGCCGACCCTTGCCAAGGGAGGATTTCTACGAAAGGCCCACTTGCCACGGCGGCGAGTAGCTCGGAGTCATCCGAATGGCCGTTGGCTAGCTCGAGGTCGGGTTCGATAGTGAGGCGCGCGGGCAAATAGGCCGCCCGTCCACCCGGGTGGTCGAATTCGTGAGCGAGCTGCGCGGTGTTCAAATGCGGTTGACTGAAGCCGCGACCGGCGAGCGCGGCGAGCGCCGGCCGAACGAACAGCTCAAAGCACACGAAGCTGCTCACCGGGTTGCCGGGCAAGCCGAATACCAACACGCGCCGCTCGCCATCTTGTTTGACGCCGAACCACAGCGGCTTGCCTGGCCGCAGCGAAACTTTGTGAAACACGCACTCAAC
>DASXWB010000324.1:0-14950 GCA_036503915.1 Lacipirellulaceae bacterium
TTGCCGTGGGAAATCCGCACGCAAGGCTCGGCGGACTTCTCTAAGATTGATATTTCAGAGCGGCAACCGAAGCTCCACACCGATATCCCGCGGCTTCGAGAAGGCGGCGTGGGCGCTCAGTTCTGGTCCGTGTGGGTGCCTGTCGATTTGGGCTACAAGGGCCAGGCGCTGGCCACAACGCTCGAGCAGATCGAGCTTGTGAAGCTCATGCTCAACCGTTACCCGGAAACCTTCGAGCTCGCTCTCACAACCAGCGACATCGAGCGCATTCACGCCGATGGCAAGATCGCTTCTTTGATCGGCGTCGAAGGCGGCCATTGCATCGAGGAGTCGCTGGGCACGCTGCGAAACTTGTACGAACTGGGCGCCCGCTACATGACGCTGACTCACACCGACACCCTGAGCTGGGCCGATTCCGGCACCGACGAGGCCAAGAGCGGCGGCTTGAGTCCCTTCGGCGAAGAAGTCGTCCGCACGATGAACGAGCTGGGCATGATGGTGGACCTGTCTCATGTATCGCCGGAAACGATGCACGACGCTCTCAACGTGACCACGGCCCCGGTGATTTTTTCGCACTCCTCCGCCCGTGCGGTCGCCGATCATCCGCGCAACGTGCCCGATGATGTGCTTCGACGGCTTAAAGGCAAGGACGGCGTTGTGATGGTCAATTTCTTCTCCGGCTTCATCGTGCCTGGGGCCACGAACATCACGAAGGAAGGAATGGCGCTAGAGCGAAAGCTGCGCTCAGAGATCGATGATGCCGATCGCCGCAGGCAGGAAATGCGACGCTGGTTTCGGCAGCATCCGTATCCTCGGGGCACGATTCACGACCTCCTGGATCATATCGACCACATTGCCAAAGTGGCAGGCGTTGAGCACGTCGGCCTGGGCTCCGATTTCGACGGCATCAGCGTCGTGCCCGAGCAGCTTGAGGATGTCAGCTTTTTTCCGTACATCACTCAAGGGCTTATCGACCGCGGCTATTCAGAGGCACAAATCCACGGCATCCTCGGCGCTAACCTGATGCGCGTCTTCCGCGGCGTTGAAGCGGCGGCGAAAAAAGGACGCGACGAGTAAAAAATCTCTCGCAAAGGCGCTAAGGCGCAAAGAGGAAAGTCATCGAACCACAAACAGTACAAAGCACGTGAAGTCGCATTATCGCTTTCCACAACTGCAGTATCACTTTCTGTCCTTCGTGCCTTTTGTGGTTTGAGTTTCGGGGCTTTGCGTCTTCGCGCCTTTGCGAGACAAAAAGGGTTGTTGCATTGCTCGACCGCCAAAGTTACGAGCGATTCCGCGTTTCGCCGCTCGATCCGGCGACGATTCGCGTTGGCGATGTGGAGAAGACATTAGCGAACCTGGCGTCAACCTCTGCCGGGCGGCTGCGCATTGAACAATTTGCTGAATCCTTCGAAGGCCGACCAATCTCGCTGGCTACTCTGGGCAATGGCCGAACACGCGTCCTCATGTGGTCGCAGATGCACGGTGATGAGCCTACGCACACCGCTGTCGTCCTCGATCTCATTAGCTATCTGCTGCAAACTCCTGCAGAGGCGCTGGCTAAAGAAATTCTCGCAGGCTGCACGCTGTCGATCATTCCTCTGTTGAATCCCGACGGCGCCGAGCGCATAAGCCGGTTCAACGCGCAGGGCATCGACGTGAACCGCGACGCGCGGCGGCTTGCCACCCCGGAAGGGCGCGCACTGCGGCGGGCCGTCGAAACATTGAAACCCGAGTTCGGCTTCAATCTGCACAACCAGAATGCGCGCAGGAGTGTCGGCACGCCGCCAAAGCCGGCCGCCGTGTCGGTGCTCGCGCCCTCGGCCGACGCGGCCGCCACGCCCACGCCGCACATGCGCCGCGCGAAGCAACTCGCGGCCTGCTTTGTCGACGCGGTGCGCCCATTCGCCGAGGGCATGATCTCGCGATATGATGATGAGTTCGAGCCGCGCGCCTTCGGGGACACAATCCAAGCTAGCGGCGCGGTCACAATGCTTGTGGAAGCCGGCGGCTGGCCCGAGGCCGATCTCGAGCCGCTCGTGCGGCTCCATTTCCATGGCATGCTCAGCACGCTGCACGCCATCGCTACCGGCCGCATCGCGGACATCGACCCGCAAATCTATGAGTCGCTGCCCGAATCAAACTCGCGCGACTTATTCGATGTGTTGATCCACGGCGGACATGTGCTCGACGCTCACCACGGCGCCGCATACAAAGCCGATCTGGGAATCGACCATTCGCACGGCAGCCGGTTGGCCGTGACCTCGAAGCGAGACGGCAAAATTGTCGAGATCGGTGACCTCAGCACGACAGCGGGGAAGTCTGCCGTCGACGCCGCGGGCTGCCTTATTCTGCCGGGCCGTGCTGCGTTTCTTGCCGATTGGACGCCGACAACTGGTCTGCCGGGTGCACAGCTTGAGTCGCTGCTGTCGCAAGGTGTAACAAGCGTTATCGGCTCCTTGAATTTAGCGGACCGCGAAGCAATCGAGGCGCTAGCCACCCCACGACAACTGCCGGTCAACTGGGGTTTTGTGGGCAGCTTGGATTCTGCACGTAATTTCGCGCGGCAGCCGCTTGTCGAGCACGTTGCGGTCGCCGCCGCTCGCGGTATGTTGGCGGTCGTCGGAAATCACGCGGACGAAGCGCTTTGGCAGCAACTCGATCACTTCGGCTTACCGTTGCTGCAAGCCAATCAACTGCCGAGAATCGATGCGTCAGTGCCCGGCTATCGAGAACTGGCGCAGCAAATCGATGGCATTCACAAAATACTAGGCCTCGGAGCCACGCGCGGCCGGATCGGGCGCGGCTGGTATGCCGATTTTCAATTATTCGAGGTCGACGCGGAATTGCCTTCTCTGCCGGCGCCGGATTGGGGGCGTTTGAAACGTCTAGTCGTAGCCGGCGAAACCGTATGGGAAAATGGCAAGCGAGTCGGCAGTTCGCCGGGCGGCTTTTTCGTGCGCGGCGCGGTAGGATAGTGGAATGCGTTGCAGCAATTGTGGAACGGACATCGCGCCATTTGACGCAGAATTCGACAGTCGAAGTGGACCGGGACGAAGTTTCGCATCGTCGTCTGGGCCCGACCAAGCAGTGCCTATATGGCTGTGCCCAGATTGCGCAAAATCGCGTGAAAAGGTAAAGCGAACGCTGTTATGGACAATCGCAGTTTTCTTTATTGGTCTTCTTGTTCTTGCCCTGATCGGCGGCCTCGCCGCTCGTTGACGTGTGAGAAGAATTTCCCCAGCAACACACTAATCAGACAGTGCCCACGGCCGAAGCCTAGCGCTCCCCAAGACATACTTTATCGAAGGGCGGCGAACGCCAGCAAACGCATAATGTTCTGGCGCTGCGGGCTCCGAGCCCTGGAAAACGGATGCTGCCCATTCACCGGTGGCCGAAAAAACTATTGATTTTCCGGCCGCTTGGTGATATGTTCACGTGTACATTATCACTGTGCGCGACGAACCGGCGCGGCCGCTCTTTGATAATGTGAGCCGGACGCACGTTGTTTCGCGATTAGCTGTACAGCGGGCGCTACCGCTGCGCATGCGCCGTTCTGACCAGCGCTTGCACTGTGTAACTTCCCCGGCCAACTCATCTGTCGCATTTTCGCGTCAGGTGTCCAAAAGTATGTGGGGGGAGTTTTGGACATCTGATAAGAGAGGATTAATAAATTGTGCACTTCGTCGCGGAGCGTGCAAAGCGATCGATTTGCGTCAGCGGCGCAAGTGGACGGTTGTCCGAGGATGATCAACAGTCGTGCGTGCCCGGCGAATAACGCCTCACCTGGGACGATTTTTGTCACCCCCCCGAGGCGAAATTCGATCCATTTCGCCTCACCGTCAAATGCTAACTGGCAACCGGCAAACGACTTGCAACGAGCGCGCGAGGCGAAATTCGCCGGATTTCGCCTCACCAGAAAAAAGAAAAAATATGAGTGAGGCGAAAATCAAAAGCCTGGCTAGCTATAGCATAATGCTGAAGAGGGAAGGGAATTTCCGTATGACCCCGTTGAAGCCAAAAGCACTCCGCCGCGGCGACTCGATCAGCGTCGTCGTCCCGGCGGGGCCGGTGAATCGCGAGCGGATCGATCGTTCGTTGGGGCGGCTTCAAAACCGCGGCTTCCGCACGAAGACCTATGGCGATATTTACCGCTCTTGGGGTTACTTAGCCGGCGACGACAAGACACGTGCCGACGAGCTGATGGCCGCCTTCCGAGACCCCGAAACAACCGCCGTTTGGTGTGCTCGCGGCGGCTATGGCATCTCACGGCTGTTGGATCGCATCGATTTCGACCTCATCCGCCGCCATCCAAAGGTGCTCATCGGCTTCAGCGACATCACGGCCCTGCATTTGGCAATTCACCAGCGCACCGACCTGGTTACATTCCACGGGCCGAACTTGCAGGATGGTTTCGGCGGCCAGGAAGAGATGCCGGCCGCCAGTGAAGCAGCACTTTGGCAGGCCATCCTAGCCGACGCGCAATCAAATACCACACAGGGTTATATTTACGATTTTACAGCGTTAGAAAAAGTTGAACTTCGAACGTTGCAAGGCGGCGCCTCGCGCGGCCGCCTCGTCGGCGGCAACCTCTCGGTCCTCGCCGGGCTGATGGGCACGCCGTTTGAAATCGATACAGCCGGCCGAATCCTGTTTTTCGAAGAGGTCGGCGAACGACTGTATCGCATCGACCGCTACTTGTCGCAGCTGTGGCTGGGCGGCAAACTGCAGGCGGCCGCCGGCGTGCTGCTCGGCAGTTTCTCGTATAGCGACGATGAGCCGGCCGAATCGCAAGACGCTGTAGCCGCCTTGCTCAACGACTCTTTTGGCCGCCTCGAGGTGCCCGTCCTTGCCGGCTTCCCGGCCGGCCACGCGAAGCTCAACTTTACACTGCCCATCGGAGCACTCGTTGAAATCGATGCGAGCAAGAAACACGTCCGCGTTTCCGAGCAAACGGTTGCGTTTTGACCTCGGTGAAATTAGGCTTGGAACTCATGACGAGGGCCATCAACCAACAAGCGAGCATGACCATGTTACGGCAACTTACTTACGTGTGTTTACTATTTCTCTCGGTTGCGACGGCACATGCCGCCGATGAGCCACAGATGATCTTCAACGAAGAGGATCTTACCGGCTGGGAGGGCGATCCCAACATCTGGTCGGTCGAAGACGGCGCCATCGTGGGACGAACTACGGCCGAAGAGCCCATCAAGAACAACACATTCCTCATCTGGAAGGACGGCGAGCTTGGCGACTTTCGGCTGGCGCTTGAATACCAGATCGAGGGCGGCAACAGCGGCGTCCAATATCGCAGTAAAGTCGTCGATCCTGAAAAATGGATCGTCGGCGGTTACCAGGCCGACATCGATTCCAAGCCGGTGTATACCGGAATTTTGTATGATGAGCGCGGCCGCGGCATTCTTGCCAATCGCGGCGAGCGCGTCACGATCGGCCGCGACGGCAAACCCATGGCGACGCGCTTCGCCGATGCGGACGAACTTATGAAGAGCGTCAAGTCCGACGGCTGGAACGAGTACGTCATCGAAGCCCGCGGCCCGCACTTGCGCCACACGATCAACGGAAAGTTGATGAGCGAAACGACTGACAACGACGCGGAAAAAAGCGTCGCCTCCGGCATTCTCGCGCTGCAAGTGCATCAAGGCCCACCGATGACCGTGCGCTTCCGAAAGTTTCGACTCGAAAGGTTGGACGTAAAAACCCCATAGCGCTGCCGTCGAATAAACACCGGCAGCCCCCGGCTCTGCCGGGGGTTCTCTTACATACCCGATGACCGACCGCCATATACTCATTGACGCGAGCGAGGGCGTCTGCCTGGACGGGGCAGTTTTCGAAAGCCGACGCGCGGGCGACTCGCCTCAGTGGCGAGTGCAACTCAAGAGCAATAGCAGCGGACGCTCGCAAGGCGTGCACCTCGTCGAGCTCGACAATGGCCACATGTGCATCGACGTGCTGCCGACGCGCGGCATGGGAATCTGGCGTGTGCGCCGCGGCCAAAAGGTTCTCGGCTGGCGATCGCCGGTGCGCGGACCGGTGCACCCTGCGTTTGTGCCGCTGTTCGATCCGTCGGGTCTAGGTTGGCTCGAAGGCTTCGACGAGCTGTTGTGCCGCTGCGGCTTGGAAAGCAACGGCGCGCCCGACTTTGACGCAAGCGGCAAACTGCTCTACCCGCTGCACGGGCGCATCGCCAACCTGCCGGCCCATCGGGTCGAGCTCGAGGTGGATGAAGCCACCGGACAGATTTCGTTGCGCGGCGTCATCGACGAAACACGGTTTCATTTTCACAGTTTGCGCCTAACTACGACGCTCACAACGGCGTTCGGCTCCAAAGAATTCACGTGGACCGACGAAGTCGAAAACGTCGGCGGCCGCGACGCCACGATGCAGATGCTCTACCACTTCAACATCGGCCAGCCATTGTTGCAGCCGGGCGCAACAATCACTGCGCCTATCGCCACGGCAGCGCCGTGGACGCAGGTCGCCGCTCGCGAAGGGATTGAAAACTGGAACATCATGCCGCCACCGCGGCCCGGCTCGGCGGAACAAGGATACCTCTTGGATTTACTCGCCGATGACGCCGGCGAAACCCGCGTACTCATCAGCGGACTCGTGGATGACGAAGCTGTCAGCCTGCGCTATTCCAAGCGTGCCCTGCCCTGCTTCACAGTTTGGCGCAATACGCCGGCCGAAGCCGACGGCTACGTGCTGGGCATCGAGCCGGCCACAAACTTTCCCAACCCGCACACCTTCGAAAGGCGGAGTGGACGCGTCGTGACGCTTAAACCGGGCGCCAAATGGATCGCAGAGCTGGCAGCGACGTGGCACGGGGGCTTTGAGTCGATCGCGGCGGAAGAGGCGGCGATTCGCGCAATTCAAGGAATGCGTTCGAGCGAGCTAGTCCCAAATCCGCAAAGCGAATGGTCGGCCAATCCGTAACGCAGAAACGCGCCGTGAATTGCGAGCACGCTTCTATGCAACCTTCACCCACTGGCCGCTCTTCGCGCTGGCGAGTACCGCATCGCATACTTTTTGAGTTTCCAGCGCTTCGCGGAACGTTGGTGACGTCGGCTTGTTCTTCGCCAGGCCATCGAGAAAGTCGGCGACGTGGTGCACGAACGAGTGTTCGTAGCCGATTTGAAGGCCCGGCACCCACCATTTGCCCATGTACGGCATGTCGCCATCGGTGACGTGAATCGACCGCCAACCTCGCACGATCGATTCGTCGCGGTGATCGAAGTAACTGAGGCGATGCAGGTCGTGCAGGTCCCAGGCGATGGAAGCATCCGCGCCATTGATCTCGAAGGTGTAAAGTGCCTTGTGGCCACGGGCGTAGCGCGTCGACTCGAAGATCGCCAGCGAGCCGTTCGCGAAGCGGCACAAAAACGCGCACGCATCGTCGATGCCCACGGGCTCGACCTTGCCCGATTCCGCGTGCTTGCGCTCTTTCACGAACGTCTCGGTCATGGCCGTGACGCTTTTGATCGGGCCGTTCATCCAGATAGCGGTGTCGATGCAGTGCGCCAACAAGTCGCCCGTCACTCCGCTGCCCGCGGCCCGCACATCGATCCGCCACAAACCGGTGCCGCCCTGCGGCAGGTCGGCCGAGATTGTCCAATCCTGCAAAAAGTTTGCCCGGTAGTGGTAAATCCGGCCCAGTCGGCCTTCGTCGACGAGTTTCTTGGCGAGCGTCACCGCCGGCACGCGACGATAGTTGTACCACACGGTGTTCGGCACGCCGGCCCGCTCGACCGCGGCGACCATTTCCTCACCCTCGGCCGCGTTCATCGACAGCGGCTTCTCGCACAAAATCATCTTGCCGGCGCCCGCCGCGGCGATCGCGATGTCATGGTGCAAGTTGTTCGGCACGCAAATGTCGATCGCGTCGATATCCGGCCGCTCGACCAGTTTGCGCCAATCGGTTTCGACCGAATCATAGCCCCACGTATTGGCGAACTGCTGCGCCTTCGCGGCTTTGCGTGAGAAAAACATGATGCGTAGTCGCTATTCGCTCCAACCGTGCGCGTCGCGCACGGCCAGCATCGCAGCCAGAATTTCGTTCCACGTGCGCGGGCTTTTGAGCGTCTCGTTCGGGAACATGCAGCCGTCCCAGCAGATATGCTTGAATCGCATCGTCGGCTCGCCGCGCTCGTCGCGAAGCCAGTAGCCAGAGTATTTCACAATGTCGAGCTTGCCGTCGGCCGCGTTTGGCAGGCAGTGGCGGCCGGTCTTGTCGTGCGAGCCCGAGCCGAACACTTCGCCGTTGTTCTGCGCGACGTGGAAATCGATCGTCCACGGCCGAAGCGCGTTGGTCAGTTGCACGTAGGCAGCGTCCAAGGCGGCCGCGTTGCCCCAATCGAATTCCGCGGGCAACAAGCGATCTTCCGGCGCGTTGTATCCCATGAGAAAGAGCAGCGTATGCGCCATGTCGGCCTGAAAGCCAAGCGTCGCGGGCCGATTGACCGCTTCCAACAGCTCGACCATTCGCCGCATGCTGTGCATTCCGCCCCAACAAATTTCGCCTTCGGCGGCGAGCTGCTCGCCAAACTCTTCGGCGACGTCGCACGCCTTGCGAAACGTATCCGCGATGCGCCGCGTGTTGCGTTTCGGATCGGGCGCCCACTGCGACGGCGAACACGCCGAATCGATGCGAACCACGCCGTACGGACGGATGCCTAGCTCACGCAGCGCGCCGGCAATGCGGCAGGCTTTGCGTACCTGTGTGAGAAACTGCTTCTGCTCCGCATCATCGCCCATCGCCGAACCGCCGCCGGTAGGCGGCCATACCGGCGCGACCACGGAGCCAACCACCAATCCGCGCGAGCGAACTCTTTCCGCCAGCTTTTCCAAATCTTTATCGGACGAGTCGATGTTAACATGCGGATCGAACAGAAACAGGTCGACGCCGTCGAAGCGCTGCCCGCGCACTTCCGCCGCCGCCGTCAAATCGAGCATCGTATCCAGCGGAATCGGCGGATCGCTCCCTTCGCCCTTCCCCACCACACCCGGCCACGCGGCGTTATGAACTTTTGGAAAACTGTTTGTCATTTGTTTATCCTACTGTACACCTATCAGCGGCGACGAATATGCTATCAGGGACTTAGTTGGTTGCGGATTCGATCACCGTCTTCTCGCGAAAGAACCGGAACAATCACTCCATCTCCGCGCGAGCATTGGTAAGGGGCCAAACCTTCGGGGCATTTATTCAGATACCAATTACGCCAAGCTGGTACCCATTTGCTAACAGTTTTGCGACTCGGCCGTTGACTTGCCGGTACGTCAACTTCATCGAGGCGTCGCAATAGTTCGTCAACGTTCAGTTCTTCGCCACGCAATAATGCCTTACCAAACTCGCAAAAAAGGGCATCCTTCGGATATCGTCCTGAGTACACGCCGTACGGAATTCTTTGACGACGAACCATGTTTCTTCATGCGGGCGACTCCGAAAAGTCGCCGCCTTGTATGGAACGATAATACTTCGGCGAGTTTGATTTACTTGCAATAATCGCCAACCTTCGGCAGAATCTCGTGTACATCCGGGCCGAAGTAGCGGAGTCCCACAAGCGGCTCGCTGCCGGTGTTTTCCACGCGCACGCCCCGCCGAGCCGCTTCGTGCGTGATGAACACCTCGTCCTCCGTGTCCGCGCCGAAGCGGATCATCGCCGGAGTTTGAATCTCCAGCCGGCCGACTCGCCCGCAGCCCTGCACGGTGATCCAACCGCTCGCGCCCGGGTCGCGCAGGATGCAGCATGCGCCCGGCTCGAGCGTTAGTTCCTTGGAACTGAACAGCTGCTGGCCGTCGATCGTGCCGTACACGATCCAGCGGTCGGTGTAGCCGTCGCCGCTGCGTTCGCGGTCGACAATCGGTTCCAGATAATTGTGCTCCTTGAAATGCGTATCGACATTTCGCTCCCAATCGAGCTGCCCGACGATGAAATCCAGGTCGCGATGTTTTTCAGGCGGCATGTCCTTCACCAACAGCGACCACGGCACCTCGCGGCCTTCCACCAACGACTGGTACATGCCGAACACGTCGGAACCCCACTGCGGCTCGTAAGTGCACAGCGAGCCGGGCGCATGCAGCACGCCGGGCGGAATCAGCCAACCCGTGCCGCGCTTCAGCCGGTACGCCCGCGACAAGTCGAGGATTCCATTATCGCCTTTGCTCCAATCCTCCAGGCACTTGCGCACCTGCTGTTTCGTCGTCCCCGGCTCCAGGCCCATGAACGTGTAGGCAAAATTGTTGTCCACGTTGTTGAGCTGCGGCGGGAAATAATAACTTTCCGGTTTGCCTTCCTGGCCGACAAGCTTCGCGTCTTCGAACCGCTGATGCATGTGGTGCGGAATCGGGCCCATGTTGTCGAAAAACTTCGAGTACACGGGCCAGCGCTTGTAGCGGTTGAAGATCGCTTCGCCGACCAGCCGCGCACCGGCCTCGGCTACCGCGTCGCGAAGCAGGAACCGCTCGCCTTCGAACTGGCAGAAACTTAAGCCCTCATGCCACACGCGGCCATCGTTTGCCGCTTCGGTCGTGCTGGCAAACCAGCGCTCGTCGATGCCGCCGCGGTGTGCCCCATAGGCGTACCAGTCGTGCGGATGCAGCTTGATCCGCTTTCCGGGATGCAAAAACGACCGCGGCACCCACGTGGGCGTCAGCCGCAAAAGTCCCTCGCCCGCATCGAGCGCGCGATCGAGAATTACCGACACGTTGTCGCGCTTGGTGACGTTGGCTGCTTCTGTTTGAATGGCTGACATGGCATCCACAAAATTTAGCCCCCAGTCAACGACCGGGGGCTAATCACAATTCGCAACACACGTGGTTCGCTACGGACTATTTGTAAGCGCACGAGCGCGATCCGCAAGTTCGCCAGAAGCATCCGCCTCGAGGGCTTTTTCGCCGGCACTCTTGGCTGCGGCAGGATCGGTCGTCTTGATCTTCTCGCCGATGAAAATGGCGGCTTCCACGGCCGGCTGACGGAGCTCGCGGTCGTCGATCAGCGCGCTAGCCAATTCAATCGCCTCGGCCGACGCGCACCGCTTCAATGCGTCGAGGGCCAACTTCCGCTCGTCGGGGCGCTCGGCAATATTAAGCGCCTTGCGGCACATGGCCAATCTCTCGGAATCCGGCAAGTCGAGCTGCCGGGCGATTCGCAAGTAGCCGCGTAGCGCGCGAGTTTTGTACCTGTGCTCGCTCGATGCAATCTCATAAAGCGGCTCGGCGGCATCCGCCGTCATCCATTCGCCGAGCACACGCGTACCGGCGTCTTGCAACTGGGGGTCATCGCTTTTCGCCGCGGCGGCAATCGTTGCCAAGGCCTTTGGACCACCCATCGCGCCGAGGATGCGCAATAACCGCCCCTTGGTTGCCACACTCGCGCTGTCCATCGCGCGCGCGAGCTCGGCCGCCGTAGATTCTCGATCCGGCATGCGAACACTCGCTTCCTCCAGCGCCTTCCAGGCAATCTCCGCGTCGCCAGAATTCTTTGGCTTAGTTGCCACTGAAATTAGTACCGCCAAATCTTTCGAGGCGGCAGTGGCGCCAAGTGCCTTGAGGGCAGCCCGACGGACGCTCTCGTCCGAATGATCGACTGCCTTCACCAAGTGGGGCGTTGCAGCAATTCGTCGCTGGCCGATGGTATCGAAGAGGATCGCCAGTGAGTTGCCTCTTGCGTCGGCCACGCGCCGAACCAGCTCGGCGTTCACTTCATCGCCCGATAGGCGAGCGAGAGCCGCCTTCGCAGCTTGGGACAAGTCCCGGTCCGGACTGCTGGCAATTTCGAGCAGCGTGGCGACGCTCGAAGCGCCGCCCAATTTGCCCACGACTTCAATCGCCGCCCGTCGCACTCGCGAGTCGCCCTCCCGGGCGGCCTGCAGCACCGCCGGCGGCAGCTTGGCATCGTTGCGATCGCCGATTGCCAGCACCACGAGCGACGCGCGCTCCGGCGACGCGCCCGCCAATTCGCCGGCCAGCGCTTTGGCAACTCCCGGACCAGCAAGCTCCCGCGCTGTCATGAGGGCCATCTGGAACATCGCTTTGTCAGAGGATTGCAATTGTTCAACAAGCAGCCCAATGCCGTCCGTTCCGCGGGCTATGATCGCGCCGCGTGTCGCTTCCAGGATTCTCTGCTTAGGCAGATCGGAACTTCGGATGACGTCGTAAATCGCGACCGCGGTGTCGTTCTTGCCTTCCGCCAACATGCGCTCGGCACACAGGATGCCACCTTCGGCAATCGCCGCACGTACTGCCGGCGGCGCATCGGCGAAATATTCGTGAAGCGTGTGAAGTGCATGATCGTCGCCGATCTTGCCTAACGAGACCGCGGCGGCACAGGCCACTTCCGTGTCCTTGTCCTTCAGCCGCGTTGCCAATAGCTCGACGGCGGCGGCCGGTCGCCGGGCGCCGATTGAATTGATGACTCCGATCAGTAGTTTTCCCTCGAGCTTCTCCGCGGCCTCGATGAGGGCTTGATCCGCGGCAGGATCGGGGATCGCTTCCAGCGCGACCCGCGCCCAAGAAGCAAGTTGCTCATCGGCGAGCAGCTTCGCCAATTCGGGCACCGCCGTCTTGCTTCCGTGGATGGCCAGCTGTTTGCAGGCAAACGCCCTTTCAGCCGGCTCGGCAGTACGAAGCTTTTCGATCAGCTCCTCTTCGGACGAAGCCGGTGGAAACGGCCGCGACAATTGATCGGCCGTCCAATCGGCTGCTCGTATTTCAGAAGGCAGGTGCCCGGCGAAGGAGACAGCAATCGCCATCGACGCGACACAGAAGAATCGAAATGATTTCGGCATTGTTCTATTCCTGATAACCGAATGACACCCGACCAAAGTAACGTAGACAAGCCGCTGTCCACAAAGCGGCGATCAAATCCGCCACGGCTCGCGAAGCGCTTCGGATCGCAAACGATTGGCCGCCGCATCGTCGACGAATTCGTGCTTCTCGAGATCGTACGTCAGCTTGCGATTAAGCGCGATGGCGATGTTCGTCGCGTGGCAGGCGATGTGCGAATAGCATGCTCCGTCGGCGTTCGACTTCGGCTGGCTGCGCGTCTTCACGCAGTCGAGGAAGTCGCGAACGTGGAACGTCGCCGGATAACCGCCAATTTCCTCCACCGTTCTGCCTGCGATCAATTCCGGCGAGCTGAGCACCATTTTGCCGCTGTCGCCCGCTTCAACCCAACCATCCTCGCCTTCGAATCGAACCGGGCAGGAGCCTAACGGGATCCAACCCGTTTCGCGGAAGACGAGCTTCACGCCGTCGGCATAGCGAGCGACAATCTGGCCATTTTCCGGCGGGTTGTACTCGACTGGTGCCGTGCCATCGGCGCCAAGTGCCCACTGACACAAGTCGGCGCAGTGCGAGCCCCATTCCAGCACGCCGCCGCCAACCAGGCCGCCGCCCTTTTCGAAATTGAATCCGTCCAGGAGTTTTGCGTTGTAGGGCCGCCACGAGGCCGGGCCCAAATACATGTCCCAATCCACGACTTCCTTGTCCGGTACTGGCTCGGCCGGCAGCCAGCCGCTCATCAGCGCGCTCATCCCCATCGGATGCGCATACACCGTTTGCATCTTTCCGAGCTTGCCGGTGCGCGCCAGCTCGCAGGCAAACGCGAAGTGCGGCAAATTTCGCCGCTGCGTCCCGGCCTGAAAGATCCGACCCGTGCGGCGCATCGTTTCGGCCAGCGCGATACTTTGAGCAATGTTCTTGGTGACCGGCTTCTCACAATACATGTCCTTGCCGGCTCGCGCTGCATACATCGCGGCAGTCGCATGCCAGTTGGGGCCGGTCGCGATCAACACCGCATCAATGTCGGGCCGGTCCAAGAGCTCGCGAAAATCGCGATACTGCGCGCAGTCACTATTCCCGTGATGTTTGTCGGCCGTCTTCTTGATGGCATCGCGGCGCGACTTCTTCACGTCGCACACGGCGACGAATTGCACGTCCTTTTGCTGCAGGAAGCAACCGAGGTCATACGTCCCCCGGTTTCCGATGCCAATTCCACCCACGGTGACGCGTTCGCTCGGCGGCACACTGCCATCGCGACCGAACACGGAACTGGGAACAATCGAAAAACCGGCCGCGGCTAGTCCCGCCCCGGCAGTATTTTTCAGAAAGCCACGACGCGTTACACCTGAGGCATGAGCGTTTTTCATCGCCTGACTCCGCCGGTTGTCGCGAAAAGAAACAGCCGCCCTGAGCGCAGCTATGATTCACCCCTTATATCTCACGAGTTTTCCATCCGCAAGTGTTCTCGCGTCAACCTCGCTTCGCGGATGGCTGGGGCAGAGCGCAGCGCCGTGCCAGTAGATCTCAATTACGACTGGATCTGGGGCGTCGCCCAGGCACCCAGCGTGAAACCATACGCTTTGCGCAGGCGGATGTAGCGGTTACGCGAACTTAACGGCTTTCCGCCACTTCGAGCTGCTCGCGCAGCCAGCCGGGCCGATCGGTTGTGATCGACGCGACCCCCAGGTCACGATAGTACCTCGCAAGCTGTGGATCATTCACGGTCCAAACGTGAAATTCCCCAAAGCCGGCGTCGCGCAATTGCTGAATAAAGTCGTTATTGACGCGATCTGGCACCGCTTCGGCATCGAGCGCATCGGCGCCGATTCGCTTGAGCGTCGCGATCACTTCATCGACAGTAGGGGGCGTCTTGCCCTTGCCATCCTTTGGTTCTTTGAACCCGCACAACCAACAGGCCTTCAAATGAGGAAGCCGCCTTTTGCACTCGGCGACCGCATCCTCAATAAAGCTGATAATGACGATCTGTTCCGGCGCGAGAGATGAGGCGGCAATCGCCTCGGCCATCGGGGCAACGATCTCAGGCCCTGACTTCAGCTCAATGAAGATCTTCTTTCCCTGCGGCACGGCCGCTAGAACTTCCGACATGGTCGGCATCCGCTCCCCCTGCCACCGCGGGCCCTTCCACAAGCC
>DASXWB010000325.1:0-2495 GCA_036503915.1 Lacipirellulaceae bacterium
GACGAATTCGTCGCCCACCTTCGCGAACGCATCGCGACGGCGGAGCCGTTCCAGTCGGCCGCCGATCGCATTACTCTGTTGCATGCACCCGTGGAAGAGCTTCCTGACGACCAGCAATACGACTTGATCATCTCCGGACTGCCGCTGAACAATTTTTCTGTCGAGTCCGTTCGCGAAATAATGAACAAGTTCCGGCGACTGCTGGCGATTGGCGGCACGCTGAGCTTTTTCGAGTACGTGGCGGTGCGCAGGGCGAAGTCGTTTCTGAGCGGCCGCGCCGAGCGCGAGCGACTGACCGGCATCAGCCAACTTTTCCGCGAACTTCTTGCGACCAATGAAGTGCGACGCGATTTGGTCGTCGCCAACGTTACACCCGCATGGGTGCATCACGTGCGATTCGCAGCAGAGAGCTACCCGGAGAGTCCCCGGCAGGGAGCAGGGAGTACGACCTCTGGCTCCCCGCTCTCCGCTCCCCGCTCCAATGAACCTACTTACCATCGAAACCACGTGCGATGAGACGGCCGCGGCGGTCGTCACCGACCGGCTCGAAGTGCTCGCTTCGGTGGTCGCTTCGCAAGATGCGCTGCATGAGCGCTTTAGCGGTGTGGTGCCCGAGATCGCCTCGCGAGCGCACGTCGAGCGAATTCTGCCGGTCATCGATGAGACGCTTCGCAAAGCGAGCCTCAGGCTCGCCGACCTCGATGCGGTGGCCGTCGCCAATACGCCGGGCCTGGCCGGGTCGCTGTTGGTGGGGCTGACGGCTGCCAAAGCGCTGTGCCTGGCGTGCAACCTGCCGCTGGTCGCAGTGAACCATCTGCAAGCGCATATTTATGCCTGCCGGTTTGTGAAAAAGGGGTCGGGAACCTTTTGTGCGAAGCACCCTCCGGGCCGTTCCGGCAAAAGGTTCCTGACCCCTTTTTCGGCCGCCGCTGATGTGTTCCCTTGCGTCGGCCTGATCGTGAGCGGCGGGCACTCCAATCTCTACCGCTGCGAAAGCGCGATCGACTTCACGCCCATGGGCGGCACCATCGACGACGCTGCCGGCGAGGCATTCGATAAAGTCGCCAGCTTGCTTGGCTTGCCATACCCGGGAGGGCCATCCATCGAACGGGCCGCTCGCGGCGGCAATCCGCACAAGCACCGCTTCCCGCGCCCGTTGCTGGATGACCCATCGCGACTTGATTTCAGCTTCAGCGGATTGAAGACGGCCGTGCGCTACCTCGTCGCCGGGCCGGGCAAGCTAAGAGAAGGGAGCACAGAGCCGAGAGCCGAGAGCCGAGAGCAGGGAGCCGACAGCCGAACTTCTCCGGCTCCTCGCTCGGTCGCCGACATCGCCGCCAGCTTCCAGGAGGCAGTGATCGATTGCCTGGTTGGCAAAGCGGAATTGGCCCTCGAGAAAACCGGTTTCAGCACGCTCTGTGTTGGCGGCGGCGTGGCAGCCAACCGCCGTTTCCGCGATCGCCTCGAAGAATCGTCCGCCGCGCACGGCTACGAGTTGTTTGTGCCGCCCCTGGAACTGTGCACCGACAATGCGGTCATGGGGGCCATCGCGCTGGAGCGGCTGAAGGCGGGAAAGGTTGAGGACCTTTCGCTCGATATTCGTCCCGGCCCGGAACGGGCGTCAACTCAATAAAAAAGCGACCCGGCATTCTCTGCCGGGCCGCTTTTATCTGCGCTTCGCCCACCCTATCGAACAAACCACGGTTCCGTCCGCCAATGCGCATCCAGCTAGCATTCCGTCAATCGAGCGGCCTTCGAGCGGCCGCCGAGCTGCTTAGAACGAATTGCGCTGGCAATTCGGACAGCTGCTCGTTGGAAACGGGCTACTGTAAATCACAGGCGTGCTCGGCTGGTAGCTGACCTTAGCCACCGTGTGCGGCCGCGGACGCTCGCCGTTCTTGTGCTGCGCGAGCGCCTGCTCCCACTCAGCGGCGTTGATCTTACCCGACCGCTTGAAGATCACCAGCGATCCGGTCTTATCGATGATGGCAACGTGCGGGAAGCGATTGGCGCCAAACGCTTTGGCCACTTTCCGCCCGTATTGCGTCGTGACATCCACATGGCACAACTGATAGGGCCGCAGCAGGTTGAACTCCTTGCCTCTGACCCCATTTTTGCCGAGGAGCGACGGCTCGATCCGCGCCTCGGCGCTCTTGGGCTCATCGAGCACCACGAGCAGCGGGCTGTTGCCCGCTCGCGTAGCCGACAGGGCCTTTCCGTAATTCCACTCCCATCGTGGAGGTTCAGGGGTTGCCGCTAGCATTCCAACCGCCAGCGTGGCGGTTGCGAGGTAACTAATCATCATTGATTCTCCTTCTTTCCTTGCTCCACATCGCAATCGCGCCGCGGCAGGTAGCAATTCGGCGCCGACCAGAGTCATGCGGCGCATCGCGTTTGGAGCTGTTTAAACAAACAGTTGGGAATGGAATACGCTGGGAGGGCGAAGCACTTTGCCGCAAAACGGCATGCTGCGTGTTCCACAAAAGGGAGGATTC
>DASXWB010000326.1:0-6723 GCA_036503915.1 Lacipirellulaceae bacterium
CGCGGCGCTTGCCGGATCATATTCTAAAGACCAGTCATGCGGCGCACCGTTTGGAAGAATGTGAGGTACTTCCCCACCGTACGCGTAGATGACATTCCCGCCAGAAGCATGACACGCAGGGTAAAACAAAAAACCTTCGCGGCTGGGGCCTTCAATAGCCACGCCCAAAAAACTTTCTGGAAACCCGGCAACTGGCTGCGTGTCTGACACGGCCATGCTGGCCTTCGAATTAAAGAAGCCAAGGAGCGTGGTGCTGTCGCTGACGCCGCGGCGCAGGCTCACTTTTCCGGCGGCGCGCAGCGGTTTATCGAGGCCCAGCGGGCCGACGCGGTCGCCGTAGTAGGCGAGCCGCTCGGGATACCGGCGATCGCCGCGAAAGATTTCGCCGCCAAGCTCGCCGGCCGACTTTCCGCCTACGAAGGTCGTTGGGCTGAACCCGAAGTCGAACCGCGGCCGGACGCTAGCCGTTCGATACGTACGCCGCGTCCCGACGGCCTCCCATTTCGGATCGCTGTCGAAGTGTTCTGTCTCGCCATTCAACGTCAAGTCGTCGAACCACACCTCGCCTCCCTGATCAAAGCTTTTGGGGATGTTGAGCACGCCGAAGCGATTGAAGGTTGCGCCGTCGTCTCTGTGACCGGCGTCAAGATGGCACTCAGCCGTCTCATCATCGATCTTGGCGATGATGCTGCCACTGCCGCCGTTGCCATTGGGGTCATACACGAGCGACCACGAGTGCGGCACGCCGCTGGCGAAGCCTTTCAATTGCGGCCTGCCAGTTCCCGCCTCAATGACCGTGGAGAAGCCGCCGGGGCTGTCGCCGCCGGCCCGCCAGCGGCTCGTGGCATATTCCACGTACGCATAGAACACATCGCCGCGGCCGTAAAGCCGCAGCACGATTGAGTTGGGCGTTCGCCACTCGTTCACTGTCGAAGCGTTGAAGAAACCGACAAGAATATGAAAGTGGCGGCCCGTGCAGGCGAATTTCCCCGAGGCAGCGAGCTTGTCGCCAAAGGATTTTGTCTCGAACGGCTTTGCGTAAAAGCAAGGCTCGGCCGCCGGCGTGAGCAGGCCGCCGATCTCGCCAAGTGCCCTGCCGCCGGCGTGCTGCGTTCTGCTGTAGCCAAAGTCTTGCGCAATAAGTTGCGGCTCGGGCGACGTGGCGCGGTTATTGAGGCCGTCCCACTGCGGGTCCTGGTCGAAATGCTCGGTCCGCTCTTCAGCACGGGCGGCGTCGACTAGCGCGATAACGACAAGCGTAAGGCAAACACCAACCGCGCGCATTGGATGCCTCCTGACAGAAAGGATCGAGCGAGCAGCGAGTTTCATTTTCTCGCTCCTCGATCCTCGATCCTCATTCCTCACCTCACTCCGGCTTGGCGAACATGCGGCCCAAGGCCTCCTGCAGGCTCTCACGAGCGGCGGCGCTTTTGATGGGCACGACCTTCACTGTTTTGTCGTCCGCACTGGCGTCGACGAGCTTCACGAGCTCGAGCACCTCGTCCATAAGATACGCCGGCGCGGAGAGCACGATCGTGTTGTCCTCGACGTCCACCCCAACGGAAAGCAGGCCTTGATACTCAGGACTCTTGACGGTGGCGGCCAGGGCGCGGTTGTAACCGTATGGCCGGTCGGACGACTGGCCGGCAAACACTTTGTCGCTCGAGCTTAACAGGTCGCGGTAAACCTCCTTTACAACCTCGGCGACTTCGGAGGCCCGTTTGCGCTGCACACGGTAGATGCGCTGCTGGCGCACGAGCCGCGCGTCTTCCCGCTCCGGCTGGTCCAAGAGCCGAACTAACTGGTCGACTAGTTCCATTTGCTGCCGGGACGCGTGTTGAATCATGAGCCGATTGGTGCGCGAGTCGGCCTCGATCTCCAGCCGTTCTTCTGTGGATAGCGGCGAGGAATCGTTTGGCTGTGTGTGCGCGACCAGCGCTTCGAGTTGGCTTTCGACGACGGCCGCCTGGGCGTGTTTCAGCTCGATAATCCGTACATTTCCATCGGCGGGCACGATCTTTTCCACCAGCTGCCTCGCCGCTTCGGCGGCCGTCGGATCGCGCGAGAGGATGAACATGTCATCATCATCACTGCCGGCGATAACGCGCACGGCCGATGAGGCTTCCGCAGTGGTGTTGGGCGCCGGCTCCAAGGACGAGGGCGGATCCGGAGAGGCGGTTTCAGGTGGCGCGGGACTCTGCTGCACAACAAGTTGAGCCGGCGGCCCCGTGGGATGGACGCTCATCGGCTGGGCCGTGTTGTCGGCCGGTGCAGGCGGCGTCGCGGGCTTGGTCTCGGGGGCCGCGGCCGGCGCTGTGCCGGCATCGGCCGCCGGCGTTTGCTGGGATTCGGGCTCGATCACCAGCGGAGCATCGCTGACGTCCTTCCAAACCCGCTTCAGCCGTTGTGTTACCTCGTCAGCGTTCGCACCGCGCAAGTGAACAACATGCACTTTCGGCTTCGCCTGAGCGAGGACTGAGTTCTCGCCAAGCCGGGCCAGGAACTCTCGGACCTCGGCCACTTCGGCCGTCGTGGCCCATAGCAGCAGTCGATTGTGCGCCGTATCGGGCTCGATCTGAAAATCTCCGGCGGAGGGTATGCCCGCCGACCCGGGCCGGGCGAAATTCTTCATCACCAGCTGCACGGCCTTGGTCGCGTATTGCGGATCGATATCGGATAGCGGCAGCACTTCGGCTCGGCGGCCCTTTGTGCGGAAGCTGTCAATGATGTTGGAAATTACCAGATGATCCTCTGGCGAGGCGAAGACGACCAGCCGGTTGGAGGCCGCCTCGTGCTCGATGCGCGTTTCCTTGCTGATGTTGCCGCGTTCCTGCAGGGCCTGCATCAGCTGGGAAATCGTAGCCGGTTCGAACCCGCTCACTACGTGAACCTTCACGCGGTTAATGCTCTCCCAGGCAGACTCGCCGGACGGGAGCGGCTTGTCCATGGCCTCAATAGCTTGCCGGGCGATTTCAATTTTATCCGGCCGGCCGTTCACCAGGATGCTGTTCTCTTTGTCATTCACCACCAGGTGCACATCCGGCTTGTCGCTGAGGAACTGCTGAGCATTGGCCCCGAGCTGCTTCACCGCCTCAGAGCGGAACTTCACTTTCTCGATGTCGAGCTGCGTCTCCACGGCCGGCGCCGGCGTCGGTTCCGCAGGCAGCCCGAGCAACTGCCGCACCTTCACAGCGACTTCTTCCGCCTTGCGATGCTTGAGGCGAAACTCGGCGACGCGCTCGCGCCGGCCTTCGTCGGCTTCAGCGCGGGTGAGCAATCGATGCAGCTCGCGCAGGTTCACGACGGCGTCCATCGCTTCCAGGCGGTTGGAGCTGGCCATCGGGAAAAGCTTGCCGTACGGGCTGACAAGCGGCTTGAACTCGTTGGCCGCTTCTTCGGCAATCATCCAGTCGAGCGGGAATGAGACGCGCACGAACTGGTGCCGCGGCAACTCGGCCAGCTGCGCCGCATCGACCTTGGGCACGAGCGTGATATCGATCGTCTCGAGCGAAGCCACGCGCAGCACCTCGCCGCGCGTGAGCAGCGTGAAACCGCGCGCCAACAGCTGCATGTTGATGACGTCTTCGGCTTCTTCAATGCTGTACTGTTTGGTGCTGGAAAGATTCAGCGTGCCCTCGGGCATCTTCTGCCAATCCAGGTTGAGCTTGCGCGCTGCGGCCAGCCATTCGAGCACCGAAAGCCAGGGCTGCTCCTGGAAGTTGAGACGAACCAATTCGGTTGTTGCGGTAGCGGGCGCGCTCGGTGACGCCGCGGCTGGTGCGGCCGGTCCGGGTGAGGGCGATTGGGCTGGCTGCTGAACCGGCGCCGTGGACGCGACCGCAGGCGCCGCAGCGGCCGGCGTCACCTCGGCATTCGCGGGAGGCGGGGCGGCTTCCGGCGCTTCGGCTGGCGGCACCTCTTGGGCAACGCTTTGCATGATGAAAGCGCCCGCAAGCCACGCAGCCAGCATGAAACAGCTTAGACAGCGTCTCGAAGCCGTCGGTGCATAACGCAATGCGCAACAGCTTATATTAGTCATGCGCGCATAACTTTCGAAAGGCTGAGCAATTCAGCGGTGAACGGCGAAGTCACAAGGCGGGTCCGCGCGAGGCACTGTTCGACCGTGAACAGGCCGCGCCGGCATTTACTTCGCGGGAGAGGCGTGTGGGAGCTCCCGGCCAAGGCGCCCGTATCCTAGCCGACAAAAGAGTGCCGCGCCTGCCCCTGAAGCGCAATTTGGCAGTAAAATTGCGCAGAACGCGACCGGCGAGCGGCTACAGGGCCGCGGAACCTTGCCTAGTTTGACTGGTCCGCCTCAATGCAGCCATCTGCTACCGTCGCCGCACACAACCAAAAGCCGCTATGGCCGCGGCGAGAAGCACCAGCGCGGACGGCTCAGGCACTGCTGCCGAGCCAAGCGCCGAGCCGCTGCCCGCGGTGCGCCCGAAATTGGTCCGCCACTCGTCGTAGCCGGGTTGCGAGCCATCGGTCTTGCGCCACACGACATAGTCGGCGGCATCGACCTTGCCGTCGTTGTTGAAGTCGCCGTCGAGGGCGCCAAACAGCGAGGTAAGCGTGTAGCCATCCGACAGATGCGTTCCGGTAACGCTGAAGAAGGTATTGAAGTTCGCACCGGTGAGTCCGCTCTCGCCGTTGGCTTGCAGGATGCCGTCGGCCCAGAGGGCCTCGTAGGTCTTGGGAGTGACGGAATTCACCGTTAGGGTGGCTTCGTCAATCTCGGCCTCATAAATGCCACCGCTGTCGACGGTAATCGAACCGCCGCCGGTGAAGTTAATCACGTACTGTTCATTCGCATCGCCGGCCGGGCCGTCTTGATCCGCTACCGCGCGCGGCGTGCGGGTAAAGAGCATCGTGGGTTCAACATTGAAGCCGAAGGCGGAAAATGCTTCCTCCAAGCCATTTGCGCCGTTGCCGAGCTCACCTTCATCGCCGCCGTGCAAGTTCATCGTGCCGCCGTCGATGGTGATGGTAACGGAGAGGCCGGCTGAGTTTTCACCGCCGTCACCGCCCCAGTACAGTTCGCCCTCGTTGTCGAGCAAACCGCCGTTGGTGATGTTGACGTCGATTTCCTGCCCAAACTTCTGACTGAAGGCGCCGAGCAGCAGAACGCCGCCGGATACCGAAGGGTCGCTCTTCGACCGGACGAACTTCGAGCCGGCGCCATCGATTGTGAGGTCGCCACCCATGCGGGTCCAAACGCCGTCGATGTCGTCAGCCGAATTTAGGGTCAGCATACCGCCGTTCTGGATGGTCAGGCTGGAGATGCCGCTATTGGGTTCCAACCGGAAGTCGCTGTTGGTGCCGGTGCCGGCGTTGCCATCGTACGACACGTTCGCGCCGCCGGCTGCGCTGCCATCGATCACGATCGCAAAACCGCCGCCGTTGCCGTTCGTTCTTCCCAAGACAGTCTGCGCCGTTTGGCCGCCGTTCCACTTGGCATCGTCGTTCCATTCGCCGGTGCCGCCGTCCCAGGTGACGGTGGTGAGCGCCTTCGGTGAAACCGTGTAGTTGTCGGAGTTTGGATCGCCCGTGACCGTAAAGTAATTGGCAAAACTATCGTTGGTCGGAATCAGCGCGCCGGAATCGTAATAGCCGCCGGTAATGCCCTTCCGCTTAAGTATGCCTTCGTTCCAAAGATCCTCAAAGCTGGCTTGGGTTTCGGTCGTGGTGCCGGCCGAGTCGGTGCGATAGATACGGATACCAGAGCCGTGCGGGTTTCCAGGCTTGCCGTCGAGATAAGTCGTCGGCGCCGGCGCATTGATCGTATCCACGATCAGTGAGCCCGTGTAACCTGAAAAGTTCACTTCGTACTGCTCCCCCTTGGGGTCGGTGGAATTGTTGATGCCGTGGCCTTCGGTAAGCTGAATGCCATAGAAAAAGGCGAGGTTTGCGTAGGTATCGCCCCATCCGGGTCCGAGATAATTGTCGTTGGCAACTTCGTGCAGATCACCGCCGGTAAGGTCGACGGTACCGCCGTCGATGTCCCAGTTGACCTTCAACCCGACGGCATGTTCATTGTCGGCGCCGAACCAAACCTGGCCATCGTTTTCAAATTTCCCGCCATTGGTGACCAGCATATCGACACTTTGATTCTGATAACTGCGCCAGGAGCCGAACATGATGACACCGCCGGCTTCGGCAGTCCCAGCCACAAAATTGCGCTTGAACGTGCCGTTGTCGAGAACCAAGTCCGTGTCCCACTGCGTCCACATTCCGTCCGCGTCGCCGAACGGGCCAGTCGTGTGCGTAAACGTCGCCCCATCCTTGACAGTAAAGCTGCCCTCGGTAAGCACGGGGTCCGCAAACAGTGCCCGCGGCCTAATGCCACTTGCCGTGCGATTTGGATCCGGATTGTCCGCATTATCGGCCAGAAAGGTCACCTGAGAGCCGCCGCCAATCGTCACGTCGTACACACCATTCGACATGCGATTGTCACCGAAAACCGCGGTCGCAGTCTGCCCGCCATTCCACTTTGCGTCCTGAAAATATCCATTTCCTCCATCCCAGGTAACAACGACTGGCTGGGCCCAAACTTCACAGCTCATCAGGCTCACGATGACCAACGTCGCCACTAATAACATTGCGCTGCGTTTCATAAATGCAAGATCCTTCATCCAAGGAAGTCAACCCAAAAGGAATCCATCGTCGACGCGACCCGAGCTGACCCTGCCCGCCGCCAGCCCGATATCCGATGCGGAGTCT
>DASXWB010000327.1:0-3948 GCA_036503915.1 Lacipirellulaceae bacterium
ACTTGTGCTCTGAGCGCATTACCTTGTACTTTACCGTGGCGCTGGTGACCGGTGAGCCAAAGTAATACTTGGCGCGGATCGTAGCGGAGATTTTCTCGCCGAGCATCACGGGTTCGGTTGGGGCCTCAACCGTCACTTCGAACTCGGGCTTTTTGTATTCTTCGACGCGGAAGGTGCCGCCACCGCGATTCACGACCCTCAATTGATATTGGCCCAATGTGGCATCGGCTGGTAGCTCGAACTTGCCGGCGATGCCGCCGTAGTTGTCGGCCGTGAGTGTTTCGCTGTAAACCTTCTCACCCTTGGGATTGTGAATCTCAACGGCGAACGACTCGTGGGCAAACTGGCTTTTGTCGTCCAGATCATATTTGGCCTGGCGGATCCAAAACTTGAATTCGACCGTCTGGCCCGGGCGATAGACAGGCCGGTCGGTTATCGGGAACGTCTTGGTTTCGTTGTACTGAGCGTCGTGATACTCGGCCCGCCACACGTTGTGAAAGCCGAGGTAGGCCAGCCGGCCGTCGGATGTGGTGGCGGTCGTGATCCACTGGTACTCATGCTGCGCGGGGTCTTTTTCATTGCCGGGCAGCGGTAAAAATGCCTGGCCAGCTGCATCTGTACGTTGGGCGGATTGTTTCGTGTCGACCTGGTAATTGTTGGCGTCGACGTGCCGCTGGCGGTAGGCGAAGAACTCAATGTTGGCGTTGGCAACGGGTGCGCCGCTGACCGCATCGGCGACATAGTAAAACGATTTGTCCGGCATCGGCTTGCGGACGATCGCCGTATCGGCGAGCCAGAGGACGATGTTCGAGGTGTTGCCGTCCTCGACTTTCGCGGTGAGCAGGTACGCGCCCGCTTTCTGCAGCGGCGTCGTCACGGTGATGCGGCGGTCGAAATGTTTCTCGCGCGGCTCGAGTTCAAGATCCCATTTCGCCACCTCGGCGCCGACATACTGCCGCTGGTTCTGCTGCACAAGCCTGTAGCCGATTTCCGATATATTCATCCGCTGCCAGTCGAGCTGCCGCGGGTGCGACTTCAAATACGCCTTCACCTCATCGAGCAGCTTGCGAATGTTCACCTGATGGGCAACGAACTGCACTTTTTTTGCATTACGGAAGCGGAAATCGACGGTGGCGCCTCGCCCCGCCGGCTGCGACATCACGCCTTCGAACTGGCCCCAGTTGCCGACGACTTGCTTGAGCCGGTATTCGTAGTGCGCGCGGGACTCGTCGTCATCTTTGAGGCGCTCGACGGCCATTTGCCAGTATTCGGCCGCGCGCGGGTATTGACGCCGGTCCTGGAAAATCTCGGCCAGGCTGCGGATCGCGAATAGGCTGCGGTCGGTGTCGTTCGCCGGTGAGTCCTCGATGATCGTCTGATAAAGCTTGATGAAGTTGTGCTCGTCCGGCAGCTTGAACCGCTTGATGCCCGTTGCCAGACGGGCCATCGTCTCGTCGTCGCCGAGCGTATCAAGCGCCCAAGTGCCGGTAGCGTTGCTGGAATCTGTGGCGTCGCGTTCTCCGCCGCCGGAGAACAAGATGATGTACTCGTGCATCGTTTGAACGCCGAACATCCGGTGCAGAATACCCGCGCGAATCTGGCGTTCTTCGTTCCGACGCTGGGGATGCCATTCGACCATGGTCTCCAGCAGCCAGCGCCAGCGCTGGCCGTCGTTTTTGGCTGCTTCCCAACTTTCCGGCACGGCGTAAAAGATCGGCTCGCCGTTGGCGTCGACGGGCGCGCCTTGAGGAGCACCCGAGTAACCCCAGCCTTCTTCGTAATCCGGCAGCGTCTCGAGATCGGTGAGCGACTGCAGTCGCCAGGCGTGATGCCATTTGCTGGCAAAGAGGATGGCATCGGCGAACTGTTTTACTAATTGAGATTGGTCTACCTTCGGGTCGTCGTTTTCGGCCTCCTTCATGCCGCGGAGGTACAACTGCAGCGCCCTAACGCGGTCGCGCTCGGTTGCGTGCATGACTCTGCCGCCGCCACGGTGCTGCCCGCGCTCAAATCGGCCGGCGATCATGAAACCCTGATGGTCGACCTCGATGTACGACTGCGCGACTGCCATGAGCAGTCGCCAATCGTTGGGATGAGCGGCGACGGCCGCTTCGCGAAACTCATCGATTTCATTGACGCGGTTGAGTTGCTGAAGGCAGGAAATCGCTGTTTGAATGACGGTCGAAAACTCGGTAGAAGGAGTAGCGTCATCGATAGCCAGCTTGCGCAACGCCTCGTAGGCTTCTTTGAAATTGCCATCGCGGTGGAGCCGTAGCGCCTGCTCCAGCGGCGAGCGGTCCGTGCGCTGCGCCGCCGGTGCCGTGGCCGAGAAGAGGGCGCCAATGACAAATGCCAAACTGAAAGCGGCCATGTAGCGAATTTGTCGCATCACACCATTCCGGAAACGGGGCAGAGGGACCGGTTGTCTGCTCCCTTGTTGTACGCGCTTTACCACAAATCGGTCCACATTGATTTGCGGCTGGCGCGGTTGGAGCGGGTCGAAATGCGCTGAGCAGTCCCGACGCCCAAACCCACTCGTTTGACGTGCTAACGTAGAATAAGTTCCGAATTTGGGTGAGGAGGCGCGGGTGACTTGGGTCGACATTTTTTGTTGCCGGGTGTTGCGAAAAGACAACATGGCGACGTGCGTGATGGAACCGGCTCTTGTGCTTCGCCTGGCACGTCACTGAGAAATCTCGCTCCAGATCATGGTCCTGCCGTCTAGCAGCATACGTTTTCCTGCTGGTGGCATGCCCTGTGCAGCCCTTTGGCGGCCGGCGGGTGGGGTTGCGCTAGTTCGCCATAGGTCGGCTCGCCACGCAAACCGTGGCCACGGGCGCTAAACCCCTTCGATCGTTTCACTCAGGATGATGCGCACCGAGTATGTCGAGTATCTCTCGCGGGATTTCCTTTCACGATTCATTTTTTTACAGTCTGCACCGGCTCGTGGATGCGGCCGTCATTTGCCTGGCGGTTCATGTGGCCGTCAGCTATACAGCGGGCGCGCGGCTGCCGGATGTGCTAACAATCGCCGCCGCCACGATCCTTGTGTACCACGTCGTCGCCGAACTGAGCGGGTTGTATCGAAGCTGGCGCGGCTCACGGGTGCGGCGCGAGTTGGCCTGCGTGCTCATCACCTGGGGCTACGCGGTGCCGGCGCTGCTCGGCGCAGGCCTGTTAACGCAATTCAACGCTAAATTTTCGTACACATCGAAGCTGATCTGGATTTTCGCGACGCCCGTCGCCATCGCGGCAACGCGGTTCGTGATGCGAAAAATCCTTCAGCGGCTGCGTGCCCGCGGTTTCAACACGCGTAACTTCGCCGTGTGCGGTGTGAACGAGCTCGGCATTCAGCTCGCGCGGAATATCCAAAAAGCACCCGAGATGGGCTTGCGTCTTGCCGGCTTCTATGACGACCGCCCCACGGAGCGAACCAGCGCGCCACCGCATGAAATTGGCTCGCGCGTAGGCAACTTCGAGGAATTGCTCAGCCGCGCCCGCCGCGGGCAGATCGACATCGTCTACATCACGTTTCCGATGCGCGCCGAGGAGCGGATTCGCAGCGTGCTGGCCGCGCTCGCGGATACCACGGCGAGCGTGTACATCGTGCCCGACTTCTTCGTGTTCGAGCTGCTGCACGCCCGTTGGACGAACGTCAATGGGCTTCCGGCCGTGAGCGTGTTCGAGAATCCATTGTATGGCGTCGACGGATTGCTCAAACGCACCGCCGACCTGGTATTCGGCGCATTGCTGCTGGCGGCGGCTGCAGCGCCGATGCTTGTCATTGCCCTCGTGATCAAGCTCACATCCGCCGGGCCGGTGTTTTTCCGCCAGCGGCGATACGGGCTGGACGGGCGGGAGATCCGGGTCTGGAAGTTCCGTAGCATGCGGGTCTGCGAGGACGGTGAGGCTGTGGTCCAGGCCACGCGCGGCGACGTCCGCGTGACG